>JAYTGA010000119.1:0-16314 GCA_043733905.1 Segetibacter sp. | reverse complement strand
CCTCTTTCTTTATTATTCGGGTCCCTGTCGGAGACTTACTATCGTTTAAGCTATTCTCAGTGCCTACTTTATAATTTTAGGAGCTTTTGATACAGCCTCTTGTATAGTTTAAACCTGTGTGTCAGGGGAGGTGCTATCAGTTGCACAAGCGGGTGATGGGTTCGCAATATAGTTTTTCGCCCAGCTTGCTGACGGCGCACACACGAATGGCGTATGTTTTGCCGGTAGTGAGGCCGGTGAAGGTGTAGTTGACAAACGAATATTCAAATGGTGTCCAGGTGCCGGTCACTCCGTTGACCACCTCGGCTATTTCATAAAAATAGACCTTGGAAGAGTACACCTTGCTGATGCGGGCATTGATCTGCTGCGTAATGGGCGAAGTGACACGCAGGTTCTCGGGTGAATGAATGGGTTTTGGCGGCTTGGGAGCCCCGGTCAGTTGGTAGCCGCTTTCGCTCAGCTTTACCTTGTTTTTAATACAAATGACCTCTGAGTTTTTGCTAATGACCAGCAACTGGTTCACAAGCACGGTCTCCAACTCCTCCCGGTGGGGAATAAGGGACAAGTTGCCGGCATCTATCTGCAGGCAAATGGTTCCATACTCTGTGCGGGTCTCCTGCATCAGCTTCAGGTATTCCTGGTTGCCTGCCCAAGCAGTCTTGTTCAACTGGGCCTGCAGCACTGCATCGGCACGGTTGAGGATGACAGTGGGACTGCCTCCGGCGAAAAATTCGCCATTGTTGCAGGCGGCGGGTAGTTTGCGCTTTGGCGCTTTCTTAATTGCTTTGCGACGTTTCGTCATAATAATTACAAGTTGTTTGGATTAAAAAAATAAAGCCATTTATTAAGAAACGCCTAAAGAAACCGAGATATTGTTATGTGGATAAAATATTTTTGGCTTTGCCTTGTTTTGGCTAATATTCAATCATCATCCATCCTTATGCAACAGGTATGGATAATTGTGAAACAAGTATGGATAAGTGTGAAACAAGTATTCATGACTATGAAACAAGTATGCATGACTATGAAACAATCATGGATGGGTGTGAAACAAGTTTGGATGAGTGTACAACAAGTATGGATGAATGTGAAATAAGTGTGCATGAGTGTGAAACAAGTATGGACGAGTATGTCATAGTCATGGATAAATTTGTGATGGGGATGGATGAATGTCTCATAGTCATGGAAGAATGTGTGACATGAATGGATGAGTATCTCACTCTAATGGATGAATGTGGGATTGGGGGGCGGGGGGGAGTCTTAGGCGGGGATGGGGGTGGGAGTGCTTCATTTACATTTTCTACTATATTATATAGGGGCGGACAAACCAATGCAAAATAAAATCCGGCTTATAGAAAATATATCAAGCCCACCTGACGACCTATATAACAAAGGAAAAAATAATTGGAAAAAGGCAACAATACAAAATGTATAACCAGGTGGATTGTACTAACAACAATACAAAAACTATAACGTTAACTAATTGATTATCAGATACGAAATTTTTTTGGAATTTCGTGTAATAAGAACAATCTTCGCGTTCGTGGCAACCACATTGGACACACCCTAATATTCATATCGCTTCACAAAAATTGCATCTATGACATCACAACACAATTCAAAACAATCAAAGTGGTCTTTCCTCATTTACTCAATTTTGACGCTCTATTATTTTGGAGCAGTTGTATTTACCTACTTTTTTGATTATCCAACGTTTGGAAACGTACACGAGCATTTCCATGACTTTATGAATTTAACTATTCGCATTCGGGAAATTGGATTTATTCCACCTGCTATTTTAATGCTTATATCTACCTTCTCTTTATTGCGGTTCAATCAAATGGATTTTCCTCGTTGGACAATTTTGGCATCAATAGGACTGGCGATAATTTCTGTAGCAACTTCACTTTTTATTGTTTTCCCAATATATCTTGATATGGGGTCGCTTGGTTTTAATGTTGAAACCCATCAGAAATTGTTATCATCAAGTATGAATTTTCAAATTATTCCTTCGATTTTTCAATGTCTTATTTTGGTTGGATTACTGAATGTTTTTTTTAAAGAAACCAAACCCGTTCGTAGATGGTTATTCATTGTTATTTATTTCGTCACTTTCTATACATTTGGTTTTGCAATGTTTGATACTACAGAAGCTCCAATTTGGTTGAGCGTAGGCGAAAAAGATTGGATGGTCTATCGTCATTGTGGAACATTGGGATTTGGCGGATTTGCAGCTATGTATTTGTTGCCCGGTGTTTTGCCTATGTTATTGATGATACCATTATTTTGGTTGCGCCCCAAAAGCATACCACTTAATTTGCCAGTTATACGGTTTATTATCAGCATTGTTATTCTTTTTGTTTCGGCAACATACTTTGCACCGAAAATACAATTTGAATTAGACAAAGGCTATTCCCGTTCACTAATGAATGACTATTGGCTTAGACAATATGGTAGGTATTCTTTGGCAGTTGTAAATTTCATTCTTACAGCGTGGATGTTTTTAAAAATAGATAGAAATAAAATTAAGCAATAGCCGATTGCTCTTAACAATAGACAAGACTTTTTTCTTTTGCCTTTGTTGGTATGTAGCGTAGCAAAATGTGTGTAGGCATACCAACAAATATTTGCAGTTTGTTGGTGAAAGCAACACTAACAAAGGCGGAAGACACCAAACACGGCTAAAAAAAGTATAACATCATTCTTTACTGCTCAAACAATCACCCTTCAAACCTTAATCATGAAGAAATTTAATCTCATCGTCCTTTGTACCATAGTGTTTATTACAGCCGCTTTACAAAAAGTTCAGGCACAGGCAAAGATTAATGGGCTGGTTACTACTATTACAGATAAAGCTGTTGATGGCGTAAATGTGTTATTGTTAAACAGCGTTGATTCCACTTTAGTAAAAGGAACAATTACCAACAGTTCCGGCAAGTTTGGTTTTGACAACGTAAAACCCGGAAAATATATTATTAACGCATCATTCATTGGCTACAAGACCTCTTTCAGCAAAGAAATTATTGCTGGTTCTGGTGAAGTAATAAATACAGGTACAATAAAATTGAGTAATGAGGATAAAGAACTGTCTGCTGTTACAGTGGTTACCCGTAAACCGATGTTTGAGCAAAAAATTGACCGGATGGTTATTAATGTAAAAAACAGTATAACATCTGCCGGTGGTACAGCATTGGAGGTGTTGGAAAAATCGCCGGGGGTAGTGGTAAACCGGCAAAGTAATTCTATAGGGTTGAATGGAAAGGAAGGGGTAGTGGTGATGATCAATGGAAAAATTTCGAGAATGCCTGCTGATGCTGTAGTACAAATGCTGGCAGGGATGAATGCTTCAAACATTGACCGCATTGAATTAATTACAACACCGCCTGCCAATTTTGATGCAGAAGGCAATGCCGGGTTTATTAATATAATTCTTCTCAGTAATCCGAATAAAGGCTTAAACGGATCTTATTCTTTAACGATGGGCTATGGTAAAGGTTATACTCCCTCCGGGTCTGTAAACTTTAATTACCGCAATAAAAAAATCAATTTATTTGGCGATTATTCATTTACGTGGAATAACCAGGAGCAGGTTTTTAATTTTTACCGCCGCTATGTACAGCAGGGGGTTATCACTCAGCATACCTCTCAAAACTTACGGAAACCGGAAGATGGTAATCAAACCGCCCGGTTGGGGCTTGATATACAGGTAACACCCAAAACAGTAATAGGTGTACTGGTGGGTGGCTATGACAGTAAATGGAATATGACAGCCCGGAATAGCTTATCTACCCTAAAAAATAATGTAAAGGATTCAACGGTTGCAGTTACAAACATTGAACTGAACCAGTGGAAACATTTTATGGGCAATATAAATTTTTCTCATACCATAAAAGAAGGCGAAACAATAACCGCCGATTTTGATTATTTGTATTACAGGGATAATAACCCAAACAATTATACCAACCAGTATTTTAATGGTGCCGGCACTGTGCTGAGCACAGAGCAAACAAGAAGCACCAAGGTGACACCTTTAAACGTATGGGTAGGTAAATTTGATTATAATAAAATAATAAGCAAAAAAGTAACTGCTGAAGCCGGGATTAAAGTATCGCTGTCGCAATTTTCAAATAATGTGGCGGTGGAAAACAGTTCTCAGGGTGGCTGGCTAAAAGACCCTGAACTTACTGCCGATTATAAATTGAAAGAAAATATAGGAGCAGCCTATACAGCCTTCAGCATACAGGCAGCTGAAAAAATAAGTTTAAAATTCGGGCTGCGGTATGAATACACAACATCTAACTTGGGAAGCGACAAGCAGCTAAATTTAGTAGACCGTAAATACGGAAGATTGTTTCTAAGCATGTTTTTAGCCAAAAAATTTGACGATAAAAATTCTGTCAACTTATCTTATAGCCGCCGTATTACCCGGCCAACTTTTAAAGACATGGCGCCTTTTGTAATATTTGTTGATCCCTATACTTTCTTTTCCGGCAACAGCAGTCTACAACCTGCTTTCTCCAATATCTTTAAAGCAGATTACCTGCATAAGAGTTTTGTAGTATCTGTTTCTTATACAAAGGAAGATCAATCTATTGCTAATTTTCAACCGAAACTTTCAAAAGATAATAAGCAGATTTATGCATCAGAAAACCTGGATAATATTAAAACAATAAACATCAGCCTTTCTATACCTGTTACGGTAACCAAATGGTGGAATATGCAGAATAATGTACAGGGAAACTGGCAACAACTGAATGCTACTTTTATTAAAGGCCCTTTTCAGCTTGTGCAGAATAATTTTGGCTTTAACAGTACTCAGAATTTTGTGCTGCCAAAAAAATTCAGTGTTGAGTTGTCTGGGTTTTATCAATCAAAAGCATTATTCGGGGCATCTGTTTTCAACGGTACCGGAATGGCAAATTTTGGCTTGCAGAAAAAGTTTGGAAAGAATAATAACAAACTGAGGTTTGCAATTACAAATATTTTTGATGGCGGTGTCTTTAAAGGGGTAACAGATATTCCCGCTGAAAATATATATGTAGAAAACAGCTTCAGGTTTACACAGCGTACTTTCCAACTTACTTACTCACAAAGTTTCGGAAATAACAAATTGAATGACAAACGAAATCGTTCTACTGCATCAGATGAGGAACAGAAAAGGATGAAATAGTTTTTTCGCCTTTGTTGGTAGGTAGTGCAAATAAATGTTTTCGCCTTTGTTGGTATGTAGCGCAGATAAATGTGCGTACGCATACCAACAACATTAGTAGTTTGTTGGTGAAAGCAAAACGAATCTAAAGGCGAAAAAGCAGTGGATGAAAAACCCTAATATTCATATAGCTTCAGTTGCTGGTTGAAGTTTTGCGAAGCTAACTTCAATTTAAAATGAAACCCAGGTCTTCGACCGGTAGAAAGGGAGGTTGTTTACTATCTTTGAACACGCTAAAAATTTGCCGGTCGCAGACCTTCAACCATTTTGTATTTCAGTGTCCTTTGGAATATTGAAACAAGTAGGGGATTTTTGGTTTAACAGTAAAATTAAAAATGGACGACAATCAAACAATAGCAATAAGTCATTTTTCAATGTCAGGAAATTTTTTCCATTTGGTTGCAAATATTCTTCAGGAGACTATTGCCAAAGGTAATTTACATACTTATTGTGGTCCGCCTAGAATTGATATTGATCAACATTACAGCGAAGAGACAAAGTGGAGCGACTTTAGAGTTATGATTCCTACTTTGTTCTTATTTTTCCATGGTATTGAATTATTACTGAAAGGAGCAAATTGTAAAATTGCTCTTCCAAATAAAAAGCCTAATCATGACCTAAGTTCTTTCTTTCAAGATTTTAAAAAAAACTACCCTTCTGCAATTGAATTAACAAAGCTTCTGGACAAATATATTCATCCAAACAAAAATAATTGTCCACTACTTTTTAATTTTTATAATTCAAATAATTTGAAAGATTCGTCAAAGTTTTACAACTTATTAAAGTACCCCTACTCAGAAATGTTAGACCAATATTATCAACATAAAGAAATAAGATTTCTAGGTTCAGTAGGTGTTCCACTTTATAATGACATACTAAACGATATAAACTTCATTCGAATTGAAGTAGCAAAATTATGAAGCTTGTCTTCCTTGTTTTTCCCCCTGCTAGTTTCAGTGTTCGTTCCGCCCCTGCGGGTGTTAGCAAAAAGAAGCCCGATAAGCAACGCCGTGGCAGGTGTTTTTCACCTGCCACAAACAACATAAAATGGAAAGCTGTTGACGAAAAACACTAACAGTGACGAAAAATGGAGAACTCTATTCATTTTTTTATTGTACTTTAGACAAAACTAATAGCCATGAGAAAACTTTTGCTAACTTCTGTTTCTACCATTATCGCCTGTTGCGCATTTACGCAAAACTATGTGGGCATTGGCACTATTAATCCACAGGCTCCGTTGCATGTACAAACAAAGACCATTTTTGAAGCTGCTCGCCTGGAGGCGCCAAATCCGCGGCTTACCTTTTGGAATCCCACAGCTTTCCAGGGATCTATTGGCACCAACAGCGCAAGCATGGATATCAACACGGCTTCGGTTATAAGTGGTACACCCATGCCTATCACACTTTCGCCGGGGGGCACTACTACTGCTGCTTTTTTAGCTAACGGCAACGTGGGCATTGGAAACAGTACTCCTGCCAGCAAACTGGATGTTGCCGGCGACATGAATGTGACCGGTGCGGTAAAAGTTGCCGGCAATGCAGGAACTACCGGGCAGGTGCTTACCTCAAACGGTGGCGGAGTGCCATCGTGGTCAAATGCCGCTTTAACAAGCACCATAAGGTTCTCCGTGGGCATGTCCGGAGGTTCAGGCGATGGAGATATGTCCTTTTCAAGCCGTTACAACAATTCACCTATTGATATAACTGTCGGATCTCAAAACATTACAATAAACCACACGGGGCATTATCATTTTGAAGGGTTGGTACAATGCAATGCCACTTTATCGGCACCCTCGTCATTTCCACCACGATTTGCTTTGCAATTTTTGATTGGCGCTCCATCCGTTAGCTACCCGTTGCTATATGGCGGCTTAACCACCCAGACTGCTTCGACGGACTATTTAAAAGCTGAAAGCTTCAGTATTGACTTATATGTTCCCGCAGGATCGGTTATTGATTTATACAGATCTTTTAGTGCCGGAACATCCAGTACGTCTGCCTCGGGCTGGTTTAATGGTTACCTGATCAGTGACTAAGCAGGATATGGGTTATTTGCCTACGCTGGTTTAATCGTTTCGAAGGACACTTAAAATTTAAATGAGCAGTAGGTCTGCGACCGATAAATTTAGAGTGTTTTTTTTCCGCGTGGGGTCTCCTGAAAAGGACCCTGCGCTTCTAGTGGTCGCAGGGTTTTTAAAATTGAAAAACTTCAAAGTGTTTAGTACGGTTGATGTTGAAGAACTTTCCTGATAGCAGTTACCCAAGCCGGGGTCTCTGGCTGAACACAAGGCTTGAAAAAAATACCTCAGTAGGACAAGAACATTTACACGACCAGATGTACAAAAATCAAAAACACTCAATTTTGTATTCGGCTATCTTTGTTGCCAATGAAATGGATATTCTTTTTTGTCTGCGTGGGGTTTCCTGTAAGGGACCCTACGTTTCAAAACTTAAAGGTTTATGCTTTTGCAAGTGGTTCTTCACCTGCAAACACAACATATGTAGATGCTGTTGGTAAAGAACATCAGCAGCGTCAAGAAAAGTATCCCTAACATCAAAATTTAAAAGTAGAGCAATGAAATTCTTTCTTACCCTTACATTTATTAGTTTTTCTTTTTTCTCTATTGCCCAGGCTTTGCCCGACAGTCTTTATCCACCTGACACTTTATCTATCAGCTACCACTCCGCCAAGGCAAAAACTCATTACCCTGAAAGGATAAAGGAATTTAAAAAAAACCCTTTAGCTATGGGTGATATTGTTTTTTTAGGCAACAGCATTACCGAACAGGGTGGCGACTGGGGTAAACGTTTAGGCTGGAGCAGAGTAAAAAACCGGGGCATTGCCGGGGATGTTACTGAAGGGGTTTTAAAAAGACTTGGCGAGATAACCTATGTAAAGCCCAAAGCGATTTTCCTGCTCATTGGCATTAACGATATATTTAACACTGCTACCACGCCGCAATACGTTGCCGGCAATATACTCGCCATTGCAAGAAACATTCATAAAGCATCGCCGAATACAAAGTTGTATGTGCAAACTATACTGCCTACCACCACCTCTTCCATAAAGGAAAAAATTCAGCAAACCAATGCGCTGCTTCACAAAAAAGCCGGTCGTAAAACCTTTACCTTGCTTAGTACACATGCCTTGTTTGCCGATGAAGCTGATCTAATGAAAAAAGAGTACACTAAAGATGGTGTACACCTAAATGAAGAAGGCTATACTATTTGGGTAAACTATTTAAAGAAGCAACTGCCCCATTTTCATTAACACCTTTGCAGATGTTCTTCACCTGCTAGAGTAAGTGTTTGTCCGAGTGGGGTCTCTGCTAGTGTAAGTGTTCGTTGCGCTAGTTGAAGTTTTGCGAAGCTAACTTCAATTTAAAATGAAACCCAGGTCTGGACCGGTAAAAAGGGAGGTTATTTACTATCTTTGAACACGCTAAAAATTTGCCGGTCGCAGACCTACAACCATTTTGTATTTCAGTGTCCTTCGGAACACTGAAACAAGCGGGGTAATTGGTTTTGGCAGACGGAATTCTATCGGTTATTAGTTCTAAATTTCAACTTTTATTTATTAATTTAGCTTCAGCAACGGGCGGACAGTTGGTCAGGATTAGGTATTTTTAAAAGAAATTGTCGCATTTTTTCTATATTTATAAAATGGAAGAGAATAATAAGCAATTAATATCTGACAGCATCAACTTTTATGCATTAGAACAAATGAAAAACTTTGTTTTAATTGCTAGCTTTTTTCTTACTTTCTGCGGCTCCATTTATACTATGATTTTTTGGGCTCTTTTTGGACTTAATGGTTTATCTTATATCAACTTTTCTAATATTGTATCAGCATCCCTTTATCCGATTGTTCATGGTACAGTTGGACCACTTTTGTTTTTTTTTATACTTCTGCTTATTCCATTTGCAATCCTACAAATGCGTGACGATTCAAAATTTAATTTATCAAAAAACTTAATCATTCCAGCACTCGAAAATTTAAGTTTTAGAAGACAAATGATTTTTATTGGCGTGGCAATGTTGCTAGTATCTAGTTATATGGCCTATATTCTTATAAATCTTCGGGCTTATGGTATATTAAGTATGGTCCTGATACCACCGTCACTCATGATTAGTGCAATTTTTTTTGTCAAGTTTAAATATTATTTCTCTAGTTTAAGATTTTCGATTTTTTTTCTGGCAATCTTTATTTTACTTTCTTGTATTTTGAACCCATATCTTGAATCAAATAAGATACTTGATAATAGGGAATATCAATATACCGTAATGTTCAAAGAAAATCAAGTAGATACTTTGAAACTTATTGGTAATTCTGAAGATAGATTCGTTTTCATTAACCACTCAAACGAAACTATTACATTCATAAAAAGCGATACACTTACTTTGAAATTTAAAATTGATAGCATTTGGAGAAAAGCGTCCCATAAAGATGATTGGGTCAGACCACCCTTACCGCCAGGCATTTAAACCCAGCTAGTGTAAGTGTTTGTTGCGCTAGTTGAGTTTTGCGAAGCTAACTTCAATTTAAAATGAAACCCAGGTCTTCGACCGGTAGAAAGGGAGGTTATTTACTATCTTTGAACACGCTAAAAATTTGCCGGTCGCAGACCTACAACCATTTTGTATTTCAGTGTCCTTTGGAACACTGAAACAAGCAGGGGCATGTTTGTAGAGGGTGGGAGTTTTTTGACAGAAACTTGGTGGCGACAATTTTTTTTCGACATTATAACAAATCTTTTATGGATAATTTACAAATCAAAAATCCGGACAACAGATATTTTTCTGATTTAAGTCCCAATGAACAGCGAGAGATATTATGGAAGTTTAAAAGGCAGAAATATGAAAGCCTTAACAGGTATAATAAGAGCATTTATGGAAAAATCAATTTGAATACAATTAGTGACATTCTTACCAAAATAATTTTTATAATTGTTGGAACTACTATTTATTATAAAAGTATTAATACCAAACTAGACGGTCTATTAGGGATGGGTTTTGGCATAATTCAAACTGTCCTAATTCTTGTAGGTTTTTGGTTACTATTTAAAGTTTTAGAAATAACATTAAATAGATTAATAACGAGACAAGAAATTCGTGAAGCTGACGATTTGTTTATTACAAATTATAACAAGCCTAAAAACGTTAACATATGAATTTGCCAGACATAAAACCTATTAAAGGAGGTGGAGATGTGATGGCATGGTCAGCAATCGGCGAGGTTGTTGGAAACTTAGTTGGACTTGCTGTCCCTAATACAATAATTCCAGATGCTAGTTTAGGACATGCTTTTGGAGTTGTGTTTGGAGCTTTAACAGGTTTGGGATATTTTAATAAGTACAAAACGAGTTCTGGGTCAGACTTAGACAAAAAGCTTTCAGATATTGAAAAACTCTTTATTACAGACAGAATTACTGAACAGGAAAGAAATCTACTGAGAGAAAAGTGCCTTAAAGACTATCAGAAAAAGATGTAAAGCTACCTCCAATAAAAAGGTTCCTATGTATATTTTTTGCTTTTTTTTCCCCAGCTAGTGTAAGTGTTCGTTGCGCTAGTTAAGTTTTGCGAAGCGAACTTCAATTTAAAATGAAACGCAGGTCTTCGACCGGTAGAAAGGGAGGTTATTGAATGTCTTTCCGCCTTTGCAGGTGTTTTTCAACTGCAAATACAACATAATCTGGTTTGTGTAAATCAAAAAGGATATTTTCTTTGAACTGTACAAAATAACTTTACTTAGTGCCCATTAAGAAATATTTTTATTACACAACTCATAATCAACCATGTCCGATAACAACAAATGTCCGCTCTGCAACCGTGAATTGGCTGAACCGATTGTGCGCCATCATTTGATACCACCAAGCAAGGGCGGCAAAGATTTACCTACTGTGCCAATGCACAAGATTTGCCAGGCCAAAGTGCACGCCGTTTTCACGGAAACGGAACTCAAAAATTATTATAACACGGTGGAGCGCCTGCAGGAGCATGAAGAAATAGCCAAATTCATTAAATGGGTCAGTAAAAAGGATCCTGAATTTTTTGATACTACGATTAAAAAGAAATAAGAGGTTTTTCGCCTTTGCAGATGTTCTTCACCTGCATACACAACATACTGTGGATGCTGTTGATGAAGAACATCAGCAGCGGCAGAAAAGTATCCCTAATATCAAAATTCAAAAATAGAGCAATGAAAATCTTTCTCACCCTTACATTCATCAGATTTTCTTTTTTCTCTATTTCCCAGGCCCTTCCCGACAGCCTTTATCCACCCGACATTTTATCCATCAGCTACCACTCCGCCTGGGCAAAAACTCATTACCCTGAAAGGATAAAGGAATTTAAAAAAGACCCTTTAGCGATGAGTGATATTGTTTTTTTAGGCAACAGCATTACCGAACAAGGTGGCGACTGGGGCAAACGCTTAGGCTGGAGCAGAGTAAAAAACCGGGGCATTTCCGGGGATGTTACTGAAGGGGTTTTAAAAAGACTTGGCGAGATAACCTATGTAAAGCCCAAAGCAATTTTCCTGCTCATCGGCATCAACGATATATTTAACACTGCCACCACGCCGCAGTACGTTGCCGGCAATATACTAGCCATTGCAAGAAACATTCATAAAGCATCACCAAATACAAAGTTGTATGTGCAAACCATACTGCCTACCACCACCACTTCCATAAAGGAAAAAATTCAGCAAACCAATGCGCTGCTTGTCAAAAAAGCCGGTCGTAAAATCTTCACCTTGCTTAGTACACATGCCTTATTTGCCGATGAAACTGATCTAATGAAAAAGGAATACACTAAAGATGGTGTACACCTAAATGAAGAAGGATATACTATTTGGGTAAACTATTTAAAGAAGCAACTGCCCCATTTTCATTAACGCCTTTGCAGATGTTTTGTCCGAGTGGGGTCTCCTGAAAGGGACCCCACGATTTGCGCCCTTTGCATTTTTCTTCACCTGCATATACCGTGTCAATATAACCATCAAAAAAACAAGGCTAAAATTTTTACTCCACAGTGTTTTATTTATTTTTATGGCTTTCTAGTTTGTCTCAATAAAACACAAGCCATTATGCAGTTGTTTATGTTTGATTTTGAAGGTAGCACACTAAGTCAGCAAGAATACGCCCTTAACATGCGGACTGCTTTCCTCCTGGCCGATCTCATTATTTTAAGCGGGAAGGCAGCTAATTCTTATGACCTTGTCGGCAATTTTTACAGGTATTCTCTTAAAGACAAATTTAGAGTTGCCAGGCAGATCAAGTTACCCGGCGCTTTAGATGCTGAGGTTGATCTGGATGTGCTTTGGAAAACAATCAACGAACTCAAAAATAAGAAGCGGAAAACTGTTGAAGACATGAAACTTCTCAACAGCGGGGAAAAACTGCTGGATGTGACTTTAAAGATTGTAGAAGATGTACTGAAAGCGGCTATGAGGAGCCAGGGGTTTATGGAACCCATCAATGAACTGGCCAATAGCGGCTTCATTACATTTATTAACATGGTTGCAGACAGCGAAGAGATCATGGAAGGTGAAAAAAAGATGAAAGTCACCAGGCTTTTTATTTCAGACCCGGACGAAGAAGAAATGCCCGAAGATACCGACCCGGAAACAATCAAAATTCCTCTCTTTCTACTGCCAAACAGTTTCTTTGATTGGTGTGCAGACAATCACACCATTTACACAGCACAACAACCCGAAGCGGCCAACAAAAAAAACATTTACATGCAAAGCTGTTTCACCCTGCCACACACCCAATCGCTCAGTGTGGAAGAAATGAAACTGGCCCGCCGAAGCCTTTGGGAAAGCAGCAAACCATGGCGCTCAATCATGAACCAATGGAACCTGATGGAGCAAAGGAAAACCGACAGCAAAACAATGGTGTCGTGGTTTAGAGAAAACATGACCGGCAAAACCGATGCGCTGCAATGGGCCATCAACGACAATTATGTATTGCAACAAACCACACGCAGCAGCCTCAAACAAGACAGGGTAGAAGTGATGGCAGGCGAAGTGCCGATGGAGATGATCATGGAGTTTTACCGGGAAAAATATGTAATACCCGACTGCTCTTACGAACTGCTGCTCGACTATTTTTTCAACATAGACACACTTCAAAAACGGAGCGTTGTGCTTGCCTTAAAAATACATGGCACACAATACTCCCATGATCAGCAGGATCATGAAAAAGAGGAAACCAACATCAACGATTTGCTAACTAAAAAGAAATTCATTCAGGTTGATTAACAGAACGAAAGGCTGGTGCTTTTTACTTTTGGCCTTTGCGGGTGTTAGCCAAAGAACCACGTAAACATCGCTGTGGCAGGTGTTTTTCACCTGCCACAAATAGCAAAACATAAAGTAAAAATTAGGAAACCTTTTTACCTTTTGCCCCTGCCAATGTTAGCAAAAAAAGCACCATAAGCAACGTAAACACTTCACTTCCCACTCTGCCAAAATTTATACTCAGCTTTTGCCCCAAAATGAATTCCGGAAACCAGTTTTTACATTGTCTTCTACATTTGTTCTACAACTTCTATCAGGCACAATTTTTTATTCCTTTTAAAATACACGATAAAAAGAAAAAATACCGCCGAGAGTCAACAGTTGAACAATTACCAGTTTAACTGGTATATAGAGTTAACCAATAGCACCTTCACATTTTGGGTAAGTAAAATCACACTTGCTGAAAATAACATCATCAAGCTTGTTACATCTTACCCAACTGCGCCAGTTGAGGTAGATGTTGAAGGGAAGACAAAACCGGAAGAATTGTGGGCATTGGCTAAAGCCGCATTAATGGATCAGGCTTGACATGGTGGCGGTTTGCTTAAACAGTGCAGTATTGCCAAAAAAAACTATGGCAATGCAACAGCGATGGGTAGCTAAAAATTAAATTTCTTAAACCAAATACATGGCAACCAACAAGAAAAAAACACCCGGCGGAGAAACCCATCAAACGTCGGATGAGACGCAAAATGTGCTGACAACCAACCACGGCACCCCGATCTCAGACAATCAAAACAGTTTAAAGGCAGGTGCCCGTGGCCCGGTACTGCTTGAAGATTTTGTGCTGCGGGAAAAGATCTTTCACTTTGACCATGAGCGCATACCAGAGCGCATTGTACATGCAAGGGGCTCGGCAGCACACGGTTATTTTGAATTGTATGAATCGCTGTCGGATATTACCAAGGCTGACATTTTTCAAAGAGCAGGTGAAAAAACGCCTTTGTTTACAAGGTTTTCAACCGTGGCTGGTGGAGCAGGCTCGGTAGATACTCCAAGAGACGTGAGGGGCTTTGCTGTTAAGTTTTACACCCAACAAGGCAACTGGGATTTGGTTGGTAATAATATCCCGGTCTTCTTTATCCAGGATGCCATTAAATTTCCTGACCTGATCCATTCTGTAAAAATGGAAGCCAACACAGGCTATCCGCAGGCAGGCAGTGCACACGATACTTTTTGGGATTTTGTTTCACTGATGCCTGAAGCTTCGCACATGATTATGTGGGCAATGAGTGACAGAACTATTCCAAGGTCACTGCGCATGATGGAAGGGTTTGGTGTACACACTTTCAGAATGGTGAATGCAAAAGGCAAATCAACTTTTGTAAAATTTCACTGGAAGCCAAAACTTGGCCTGCAATCAACCGTGTGGGATGAAACACTAAAAATACAGGCGGCAGACAATGATTACCATCGCCGCGACCTGCACGATGCTATAGAGAAAGGCGACTTTCCGGAATGGGAACTGGGCATGCAATTGTTTGATCAAAAGAAGGCCGACTCATTGCCTTTTGATGTGCTTGATTCTACAAAACTGATTCCAGAAGAACTTGTTCCGGTACGCATTGTAGGCCGCATGGTATTGGACAGAAACCCTGATAACTTTTTTGCCGAAACAGAGCAGGTGGCTTTTCTGCCTTCCAATGTGGTACCGGGCATTGATTTTACCAATGACCCTTTGTTGCAGGGCAGATTGTTCAGTTACCTCGACACACAAAAATCAAGATTGGGAACCACAAACTTTCACCAGATACCGATCAATGCGCCTAAGTGTCCTTTCATGAATATGCAAAGGGATGGTATGATGCAAACACAGGTACCCACAGGCAGGGCGAATTATGAACCGAACAGTTTGAACAGCGCAGGCGAAGATGGCGGGCCAAGAGAAAACCCTGTGACAGGTTTTACCAGTTTCCGCGGCAGACCCGATAATGAGGAGCAGGGTGATAAACTGCGCATACGCCCCGAATCGTTTGCCGATCATTATAGCCAGGCGAGATTGTTTTTCAATTCACAAACAGAAAATGAGCAGGCTCATATTGCTTCTGCCATGGTGTTTGAATTGTCAAAAGTGAACCTTGACCATGTGCCGCCGAGAGTAGTGGGCAATTTCCGCAATGTATCAGAAGACCTTGCAGCACGGGTAGCAAAGGGTCTTGGCATTCCACTTCCTCCAAAGAATCCGTCGGCTAAGCCTGTACAGGATTTAAAACCTTCGCCTGCTCTTTCTATTCAAAAAAATATGAAAGAAACATTGCAGGGCAGGTGTGTCGGAATTTTAATAGCCGATGGCAGCGATGCGACAACAATTGACAAACTAAAAGATGATATTAAAAAGGCCAGAGCCAGTTACAAACTGGTAGCCACCAAGATAAACGGCGTAATACTTAGTGATCAATCAAAAATAAAAGTGGATGGGCAGTTGGCAGGCACTCCTTCACAAATATTTGATGCCGTTGCTGTTGTATTGTCTGCTGCCGGAACTACTATGCTGCTAAAAGAAGCTGCAGCAGTACAATGGGTGATGGATGCCTTCGGACATTTAAAGGCGATTGGCTATACCAAAGAGGCGCAACCGCTGCTTGATAAAGCACATGTGGTGGCCGATGCAGGTGTAGTTGAAGTAAAGAATTCGTTTGTTAGTGCCGCTGCAAAACGATATTTTGAGAGAGAGCCGAGTGTGAGGAATTTGGCGTAGGATATTTTATGAATCAGAAATGCCGAATGGTGAATTGATTAATTCATCATTCGGCATTTTTATTTCATACATTTTCATGTTGCCCTTTTTGAACTGAGAAATT
>JAYTGA010000118.1:0-42216 GCA_043733905.1 Segetibacter sp. | reverse complement strand
CCTCTTTCTTTTTTATTCGGGTCACTGTCGGAGACTTACTATCGTTTAAGCTATTCTCAGTGCCTACTTTATAATTTTAGGAGCTTTTGAGACAGCCTCGCATTGTCAAAATGGAAGGATATTATTATTTGGAAATGCCGTATTCCTCCATTTTCCGATAAAGCGTTGTCAGCCCAATATTCAGCAACCGGGCTGTTTCGGTTTTGTTGCCTTGGGTGTGTTGAAGAACTTTTTGGATGTGGTGTTTTTCAACCACGGCCAAGTCATAAATATTTTCGGTGGGTTCAAAGGTTGATTGAAGGTCGTAGGGCAGGCTGGTTTTTGAAATAGTTTCACTGTCTTCGAGTATAACGGCTCTTTCAATCACATTTTTTAGTTCGCGGATGTTTCCTTTCCACACGGCTTGGTTCAGCAGGTCTTGTGCAACTTTGGTAATGCCGTTTACTTTTTTGTTGGTCTTAGCGGCAAAAAGGGCTATATAATAATCTGTCAAAAAAGGGATGTCGCTTTTGCGTTCCCGCAGCGGAGGCAGTTCTATAGCGAAGACATTGAGCCGATAAAAAAGGTCCTCTCTAAATTTTCCCTCCTTCACTTCCTGCTCCAGTTGCCGGTTGGTGGCGGCTATGAAGCGGACATTGACCGTGGTTGTTCTGGTATCGCCCACTTTGATGAATGAGGACGTTTCCAGCACACGCAGCAGTTTGCTTTGCAGGTCTATGGGCATTTCCCCAATTTCATCAAGAAACAATGTGCCATCGTTTGCTTCTTCTATCAGCCCTCTTTTATCCCTGACCGCTCCTGTAAATGCACCTGCCTTATGGCCAAATATTTCGCTCTCCAACAGCTCTTTTGAAAATGCGCTGCAATTGAGTTCCAGAAACGATTTGCCGCTTCTTGCACTGCCATTGTGAATGGCCTGTGCAAACACTTCCTTGCCCGTTCCTGTTTCGCCAAGTAGCAAAACGGTGGCATGTGTGGGAGCCACTTTTTTTGCCAGACCAATGGCATCGGTGATTGGTTTGCTTGTGCCGATGATGCTGTCAAAACTATATTTTTTGCCTACCTGGTCTTTGAGTCTTGCAATTGTTTTGTGCAGTGCAGCCTTTTCTATTGCCTTATAAAGCAGTGGAATGATTCTGTCGTTATCATCGCCTTTGGTAATGTAGTCAAATGCCCCGTTTTTCATGGCCTGGATGCCATCGGGAATGTTGCCGTAGGCCTTCAGCAAAATGATTTCGAGAGCCGGATGCTTTTCTTTGACCTCTTTGATGAAAACCACGCCATTGCCATCGGGCAGTTTCACATCGCAAAGAATGACATCGGGTTCATCTTTCTCAATGGCCTTGTACGCCGCTTTCATGTTACCTGTTTCGGTCACATCAAAACCCTCCAGCCGAATGACCCTTGCCAGCAGGTTCCTCAATTTTTCTTCATCGTCTATGATCAGCACTTTGCTCATGATGACAAAGATGAAATAAATTTTGAGTTTCTTTTTTAAAAACATCGACAACTTTTAATCGAGAAGACATTAAAGCCTTTTTTTATTTGCCGAAGGCGAAAATGATTCCAATATTTTGATTTATAAATATTGAAATTGTAAAAAGAAAGATTCACAAATTGTGCAAGAACATTTTCCAGCAAATCCGAGTAAATAAACCGCTCTTTTACTACCACAAACTTTGCTAATTTGCATTCCCGCCAGATTGGTAGGCGGGAAAATAATTATGGAAAAATTCATTGTTTCGGCACGCAAATACAGGCCGCAAAATTTCAATACAGTCGTAGGGCAGGGTCACATCACCACAACCCTCAAAAACGCAATTCGTAACCAGCAACTGGCTCATGCCTTCCTGTTTTGCGGGCCACGGGGAGTGGGCAAAACAACTTGCGCAAGAATACTGGCAAAAACCATTAACTGCGAAAATCTTCAGCCAGATGGTGAAGCATGCAATGTTTGCCAGAGCTGCGTTTCATTTCATGACGGTGCATCACTCAATATTCACGAACTGGATGCTGCCAGCAACAACTCTGTGGACGACATTCGTGCATTGGTTGAGCAGGTGCGCTTTGCCCCGCAAGCGGGAAAATACAAAGTCTATATTGTGGATGAGGTTCACATGTTGAGCACAAGTGCATTCAACGCTTTTCTAAAAACATTGGAAGAGCCTCCCTCCTACGCCATTTTCATTTTGGCAACTACTGAGAAACACAAGATATTGCCTACCATATTAAGCCGCTGCCAGATATTTGATTTCAAGCGAATCACCAACAGCGACACGGTGGAACATCTTCAGGAGATCGTGGACAAGGAAGACATTAAAGCGGAAAAGGCAGCCCTGCAGGTCATTGCCCAAAAAAGTGAAGGCTGCATGAGAGATTCGCTAAGTATCCTGGACAAAATAGTGAGCTTTACAAACGGTGTGGTTACCTATCTGAATACGCTGGAACACCTGAATATACTGGATCACGATTATTATTTTCGCCTGCTGGAAACACAGATGCAGCAAGACATGGCCGGCTCCATGCTGCTCTATGATGAAATAAACAGAAAGGGTTTTGAAGGCGACCTGGTGCTGAATGGATACGCCGAATTTATCCGGGATGTGCTGGTGTGTCAAAATCCCAAAGCTGCATCGCTGCTGGAAGTGGTGGAGGGTATGCAAACAAAATATACCGAGACTGCCAAATCAGTCAGTCCCGCTTACCTGATAGGTGCGTTGAACATACTAAACGAGGCGGAAATCAACTATCGTATGGCACGCAACAAAAGGCTGCATGTGGAAATGACAATGATTAAGCTTACGTTTCTGCAACAAGCCATTGAGTTATCTTTTGACAACAATACTGCTTCTGTTGTAAAAAAAAAGAGAATTAGCGGCCCCATAGCTATCCGGTATGAACCGTTGCAATCCCTGCAAATAAAAACTTCTCCAGCTTCGCAAAATGGAACGCTGAAACCTGCTACCAGTAAGCTATATATTGAACCGGAGCGGAGCGCAGACAACCTTGTACTTAACGAAACTGCCGCCTCCGCTAAAGCCAGACCTGGCAGAGCTTTGACAATGGATGAACAGGGTCCTGCCAAACAACCTATTAAACCAAAGCCAGCAACTACGGGCAAAAAATCTTTGCTGGATACGCTCCGCCACCAGATGGACAACTCTGCCGTGGAAGACAAGTTAGAAACCATTGCCTTGTCTGCTGAAATGCTGCAAACTCATTGGACTTTTTTTGCAGAACGATTAAAAGGGGAAGGCAAAAACTCCCATGTCACCGTATTTAACAATGCACGGCTGGCAGTGGTGAATGAGCATAATTTCGCCGTGACAGTGTCTGCCTCGCTGGAGCAAAAGTTTATAGAAGAGAAAAAAACAGACCTGCTCGAATACCTGAAAGGTTGCTTCAAAAACCGCAACATTGCATTCAACATTGTGATAGAAGAACAGGAAAGAGAAGTGGTGAATCCTGGCACCAACATGACTGCCCGTGACAAATATTTGAAGACAATTGAGAAATATCCGCTTGTGAAGGAGCTGAAGGAAAGATTGAAGCTGGACCTTGATTAAGCCCGTTTTTTTTCTTAAAAAAACCCGGCTTCATTCGTTACAGGGATTATTAAAATGCTCCTGAATGAAAAAAAAATGCTTCTGATAAAATTTTTAAAGCAAATAGGAGCCTACACATTTTATCAAAATTTTGTTCTTTCAAATGAAAATATTGTTTGTAACTTTTCATTCCATTTCTATTGTTGCATACAAAATAATTAGCGCAAGGTTGCATCCTCAATAGCTTTTAAAACATCTGTTGGTAAGGCTTACAGGTTTTTGAAAATGATTTTTTTTAGAAATCACATTTTAAAAACTTTTTTGAAAGTGTTGATTCGTGTAGCAATAATTAAACGAGGCCCCCTTCTTCCAATATAGAAAAACCGGTTTTGCAACTTTATTTTTTCTAAAAGTGAAATTTTGATTTTCAAGTAAAAAATGGCTTTGTAATGGTTTCGCAAAATGTTTCAGAAGATAGCGAATTGATTTCTCGACCATTAAACATTGAGTTGAAAACGTTGAAATTAATTTATAGAAAATTAAAATTTGCTTATAAAAAACTTGAAAAAATAAAATGAAAAAAAATAACTGTGTCTAAATCGAATACTGTATTTAGAAAATAAAAAACAAGCATTTTTTAAACTTTTTTTTTAAAAAAGAATGTTTGATATTCGCCGTCCTGCCAAATTTTCTTTTGCACAACGTGTGGAAAATATTATCCGGGAAATATCGTTTTTAAATTTATTAACAACGCTAAAAAAATTGTAGTGATTAACATGGCCAAAACTGCTGATATAGTCTGGAGTAATTGCTTAAAGATTATTAAAGACATCGTAGAATGGCAGCACTATAAAACGTGGTTTGAACCCATTAAACCCGTTGAGCTGCGGGGCAATATATTGTTGATTCAGGTTCCCAGCCAATTCTTTTATGAATACCTTGAAGAGCATTATGTAAACCTTCTTGCAAAAACATTGAAAAGAGAACTCGGCAAAGATGCAAGACTTGAATACAGGATCATGGTGGACAGTGGCAACAGCAACAACAAACCACTGACAATGGATGTGCCTGCCAATAACCTAAAGACCTATAGTAACAACGAAATGGATTTTCCACTGGTCATTAACAACCCGGTCAAAAACCCATTTGTAATACCAGGTCTGAAGAAAATGCAGATAGACCCGCAACTGAATCCCATTTATACATTTGACAGCTATATAGAGGGAGATTGCAACCGTGTGGCTCGTCGTGCAGGGAAAACAGTGGCCGAAAAACCGGGTGCTAATTCTTTCAATCCGCTGGTAGTATATGGCGGTGTTGGTTTAGGAAAAACACACCTTGCACAGGCTATCGGAAATGAAGTAAAACGAATTCATCCAAACAAGGTGGTGTTGTATGTAAGTTCCGAAAAATTCATTAACCAGTTTCAGGATCACAGCCGCAACAATGCTATCAATGACTTCATTCATTTCTACCAGTTGATTGATGTACTCATCATAGACGATGTACAGTTTTTCAATCGTGCAGAACGAAGCCAGGATGCATTTTTTGCCATCTTCAATCACCTTCACCAATCGGGTAAGCAATTGGTGTTGTCGTCCGACAAACCGCCCAAAGATTTAGATGGTCTGCAGGAAAGATTGCTCAGCCGTTTTCGCTGGGGACTGAGTGCAGATTTGCAAATGCCCGACTATGACACCCGTATAGAAATACTGGACAGAAAAATGAAAAATGACGGGCTCGACATGCCCCGTGAAGTAGTGAAATATGTGTCTTACAATATCAATAGCAACATCCGCGAACTGGAGGGTGCTTTGATTTCACTTTTGGCTCAGTCATCGCTTAACAAAAGAGAAATAGACCTGGAACTGGCAAAAAAAGTATTGCGCAATTTTGTTAAAACAAGTAGCAAAGAAATTACCATAGACACCATTCAAAAAATGGTCTGCGAATTTTTTGATGTGCCTTACGATAAACTGCTTCAAAAAACCCGCAAACGGGAAATTGTTCAGGCAAGGCAAATAACAATGTACCTGGCAAAAGCCTTTACCAAAAACAGCCTGAAGACAATTGGCGAGCATTTTGGCGGACGTGACCACACCACCGTCATTCACAGTTGCCAGACGGTTAAAGACCTGATGGACACCGATAGTCTTTTCAGGGAAAATGTAATAGAACTACAGCAAAAAGTACAGTTGGCTGCTATGTAGATACATCCTCAAAATCTGAATTTTAGCTCCTGTTATTCGATACAAATCCGTTTTCAAATTAAAGTCATTATATAAGAAAGGTTGCCAAACTAACATTGGCAACCTTTCTTGTTTAATCATCTTAAACTTTAGCAATTCCTAGCTGCAGCCCATGCTATTGCCGCAATTCAAACATTTATAGCAGGTGCCGCTTCGCAATGTAATGTGGCCGCAGGTGTTGCAGGCCGGTGCATCGCTTTGCATACTTTTAGCGGCAGCATTTACTGCATCCAGCCCGGCTTCTACTTTTACAACATTGGCTGCTGCTTTGACCTTTTGCGGATGAGCAGCTTGCTGTGGCGTTGAAGGGGTGATGCGAACACTGCTCAACTCATTTTTGTTACTGTCACCTTCTTCGCCCAGGTTGCCGACTTCAGGCTTGTCCAGCACATGAACAAGGTCTGTGCGGCCCATGTATTCATAAGCAAGGCAACGGAAAATGAAATCAACAATAGAAGTGGTGGTTTTGATGTTTGGGTGGTCAACCATGCCCGCAGGTTCAAACTTGGTGAACACGAATTTTTCTACAAACTCTTCAAGTGGCACACCATATTGCAGACCTACTGAAACAGCTATTGCGAAGCAGTTCATTAGACTGCGGAGTGTGGAGCCCTCTTTAGCAAGATCAATAAATATTTCTCCCAGTGTATTGTCATTGTATTCTCCGGTACGAAGGAAAATAACCTGTCCGCCAATCTTGGCTTTTTGTGTAAATCCGCGCCGTTTGCCCGGCAATGATTTGCGCTGCACAATGTCACTCAGTTTGCGTTTTAACTTTGTATCAGGAGAGTCGTGCATTCGCTTGGTTACTTCTTCCAGCAGTTCTTCCACTGTTAGTTTGCTCAGGTCAACAATGTTGGTTTCTGTTTCGTTTTTAATTTCTTGTTTCCCGTTTGATGTTTCTAGCTCCGCTGTTGTTTCTTTCTTCTTTTTATCGCTTTTGGTGCTGAGTGGTTGCGAAAGTTTGGAACCATCGCGGTAGAGCGCATTCGCTTTCAATCCCAGTTGCCAGCTCAACATGTAGCAGTCAGCAATCTCTTCAATGTTGGCTTCGTTTGGCAGATTGATTGTTTTGGAAATGGCTCCACTGATAAATGGTTGCGTAGCCGCCATCATGCGGATGTGTCCATGTGCATGAATGAAGCGTTCACCTTTTTTGCCGCATTTGTTGGCGCAGTCAAATACGGATAAGTGTTCGTCTTTCAGCAACGGCGCACCCTCCACAGTCATGGTGCCGCAAATGAAATCGTTGGCTGCATCTATTTGATCATCGTTAAAACCAAGTTCTTCCAGCAGGTTAAAATTCCAGTCGCTGTATTGTTCCTCAGTAAAACCGAGCCTTTGCAGACAGGCATCGCCAAGCGCAAAGCGATTAAAAACAAAGCCGATTTCAAAAGCAGACTTCACCGCATCGCTCAGTTTTTTTATTTCTTCAGCAATAAATCCTTTTTCACTCAAGGTTTGAGGGTTGATGAAAGGCGCACCGTCAAAGGTGCCGGAGCCAACTGCGTATTTCACAATGGCATCGGCTTCATTTAATGTGTATCCTAAATTCCTTAAAGCAAGAGGTACCGATTGGTTAATAATTTTGAAATAACCACCACCGCTTAGTTTTTTAAACTTTACCAAAGCAAAGTCCGGCTCCACGCCGGTTGTGTCGCAATCCATTACCAAACCAATCGTTCCTGTTGGAGCAATTACGGTGGTTTGCGCATTGCGATAGCCATATTTTTCACCCATTTCCACAGCTTCGTCCCACGCCTTGCAGGCTGCTGTCAGCATATAGTCGGGACAGTAGGTTGCTTTAATGCCTTGTGGTTTAATGCTTAGCTTTTCGTAGCTGTCTGCATCATAAGCAGCCAAGCGGTGATTGCGCATCACCCGCATCATGTCTTCTTTATTTTCTTCGTATTTTCTAAACGCTCCCAGATTTTTTGCCAGCTCGGCACTTGTGCGATAAGCTACGCCGGTCATGATGGCTGAAACAGCACCGGCAATGCCACGGGCTTCTTCGCTATCATAGGCAATTCCACTCACCATCAGCACACTTCCCAGGTTGGCAAAGCCAAGACCCAACGTGCGGTAATCGTAAGAAAGTTGCGCTACTTCCTGGCTTGGAAACTGTGCCATCAGCACACTTATTTCTAACACAACCGTCCACATGCGACAAGTGTACTCAAAGCCTTCTACATCAAAATGATTGGTGTCGTCATCATGAAACTTGCGCAGGTTGACTGATGCAAGATTGCAGGCTGTGTTGTCCAGAAACATGTACTCGCTACATGGATTAGATGCCCTTATTTCTCCGCCTTTAGGACAGGTATGCCACTCATTAATAGTCGTGTTGTACTGTGTTCCGGGGTCGGCGCATCTCCAGGCGGCGTAGTTTATTTTATTCCATAGTTCTTTAGACGATATTTTCTTCATCACACTGCCATTGCTTCGGGCTTTCAGTTCCCAGTCTTCGCCTTTGGCAAGTTTTTCAAAAAACTCATTGGGTATGCGCACAGAGTTGTTGCTGTTTTGCCCAGATACTGTCCGGTATGCTTCGCCTTCATAATCGCTGGCATAGCCTGCGGCAATAAGTGCAGCCACTTTCTTCTCTTCTTCTACTTTCCAGTTAATGAAATTTTCAATTTCCGGATGGTCAAGATCCAGGCAAACCATTTTGGCGGCACGCCTTGTTGTTCCTCCACTTTTGATGGCTCCTGCACTGCGGTCACCTATTTTCAAAAAACTCATCAAGCCGCTGCTGGTACCGCCGCCGCTCAGTTTTTCTCCTTCGCCTCTTATGTTTGAAAAGTTTGTGCCTACACCTGAACCATATTTAAAGATCCTTGCTTCCCGAACCCACAGATCCATAATGCCACCTTCGTTTACCAAATCATCTTCTACACTTAGGATGAAACATGCATGGGGCTGTGGTCTTTCATAAGCAGATGTTGATCTTTTCAGCTTGCTATCATTCTGATCCACATAATAGTGTCCCTGCGGCTTTCCAGAAATGCCATAGCTTTCATATAAACCTGTATTGAACCATTGCGGACTGTTGGGTACACAAGCCTGGTTGAGAATGCTATAAACCAGTTCTTCATAAAAAATCTGTGCATCCTGCGTGGTGCTAAAATAATTATAATTTTCGCCCCAAACACGCCAGCAGTTTGCCATCCGGTGAGCCACTTGCTTTGCTGAAGTCTCTCTGCCTAAGCTTCCATCGGGCTGTGGCACTCCGGCCTTGCGGAAATATTTTTGAGCAATAATGTCTGTCGCAATCTGACTCCATTGCGATGGCACCTCTACATTGTTCATTTCAAACACCACTTCGCCACTGGGATTGCGAATGATGCTGGTACGATAATCGTAGCTGAACATATCAAAAGGATGAACTCCTTCTTGTGTAAAGCGGCGTTGAAACTGTAGGCCTGTAGCTGTTTTTTGTGTCGGCATTTGTGAGAGATTTATTTAAAATTGGTAAAGGTTTTTTATTTAAAGAAAGTCTTTTCAAAAACTAAAAAGGGATTACGAAAATAATTTTCATTCATTAAAAAATATAGTTTTAAATCTTCACACCGTGTGGAAAAATAGTGAAATGCGGTTGTGGGCTTATGTTTGATAAGTTTTACCCAGAAAAAAAACTTTTGGGGATAATTTTTTGATCAAAAAGTCTTTTAAAAAGAATAAGTGAAGTGTAAAAAGATTTTCATTTCATAAAACTAATTTTTAAGAAAACGGTGAAGTGATTTAATTATTTTGGAAAAGCAATGAAAATATTTAATCAGCTAATTTCGTTTCTTTCCTGAAAGAATTTCTTAAAAAAATCAATAAGAAAAATAAACAATGACTTCTTAAAAAATGGGAAACACTGAATTTTTAGGTGACCATTTTTAATCAGTATAATGCAGATTAAAGAGAAATATTTTTCTTAAAAAATCTATACTAATTGCCGAATTTATAATATAAGCAGCGATGTACTGAAAATAACCGTCTTTTTACAAAAAAAATTCAGCATTTTTGCAATACACGATAACCAGTTGCATGAAGAATACGCTTTACCAGCATTTTATAAAGAATAAACAGCAGGGCAAAAAGTCTCTTGCGGTGTTAATTGACCCTGACAAGGTTGACGGCCACAAGATTGAACAATTGGTTACTCTGTCTATGGATGCGCAGGTTGATTATTTCCTTGTGGGTGGAAGTTTGATTATTTCAAGCAACCTGGATGATTGTATTCAGAAAATTAAATCGTTGTGCGACATTCCGGTCATTCTCTTCCCCGGCAGTCCTGCCCAGGTGAGTAAGTATGCGGACGCACTTTTATACCTTTCGCTTGTATCGGGCAGAAATGCTGAATTATTGATAGGGCAGCATGTGGTGAGCGCCCCTTTTGTTAAAAAAAGCGGTCTCGAAATAATGCCGACTGGTTATATGCTGGTTGATGGTGGCGCACCAACAACCGTTTCTTATATTTCCAATGCTACCCCTTTACCTTCTGATAAAAATGAAATAGCTCTCTGCACAGCCATGGCCAGCGAAATGCTTGGAATGAAACTCATTTACATGGATGCCGGTAGCGGTGCTAAAAGACCTATTACCGAAAGCATGATTGCCATGGTGTCTGCCAACATAGAAGTTCCTCTGATAGTTGGTGGCGGCATTACCGACCCTGAAAAGGCATACCTGAACTGCAAAGCAGGTGCAGATGTAATCGTCATAGGTAACTCAATAGAGAAAAATCCTTTGTTGATTAAGGAAATGGCTGCTGCTGTTCACAGTGTGGTAGTTCCTGTGTAAAATTCATGTAAGTCAAACCGCAGTTTCAATATTTTCGGGATGAAAAAAGTAGTTTACCCTATAGCTGCCATTTTTCATAAAAAGATTATCATCTTACTTTTCGTAAAGGCTTAATATCTTGCAATATGTTTGTGCAATCATTGATTGCTTTAAACAATCCTATCAAATTAATGTCCATTTTCATACTGATCATTTAAAATCTACGTTTCATTTTCCTCTATCTTTATAAAAATTAAAAAATGAACTCTTATACATGTTTGGTGTAACCATTTTAGGAAATAATTCAGCTTTGCCGGCTTACGACAGGCATCCTACATCGCAGGTGGTTACGCTTGATCAATTTCAGTTCCTGGTAGATTGCGGAGAGGGCACGCAAATGCAGCTTGCCCGTTACAAAATACGCCGTAGCCGCATCAATCACATCTTCATTTCGCATCTTCATGGCGATCATTATTTCGGCTTGCCGGGACTCATTACCAGCATGGCGTTGCTTGGCCGGGAGGCAGACCTGCATTTGTATGCACCACCAATGCTGAAAGCAATTATTGATCAAATGCTGGAAGCGGCGAACACCACATTTGGTTACACACTTCATTTTCATCCGCTGCAGGAAGAAGGGGTTTTGGTAGATGATGAAAAATTTTCGGTAGAAACTTTTAAGGTTTTTCATCGGATTGATTGCTGGGGTTTTATTTTCAGGGAAATGAAAAAACCAAGAAGGATCAACAAGGATACAATGGGGAAATATCGTTTTTCAGCCAATGCTTTTGAGCAATTGAAAATGGGTGAAAATGTGACAACAGAATCAGGAGAAACGGTGATGAATGAAACCGTGACTACTGCCAATACACCTTCTTTAAGTTATGCTTTTTGCGGCGACACTGTTTACAATATTTCGGTAGCAGACAAGGTAAAAAATGTAACCATGCTTTACCACGAAACCACCTACCTGAAAGAACTGGAAGAACGTGCATTGGCAAGGTATCACTCAACCACTGTGCAGGCCGCAGACATTGCCACACAAGCCAGAGCGGGCAGGTTGTTGATTGGGCATTTTAGTAGTAAATATGAAGAACTCCACCAATTTCTTGAAGAAGCTAGAGAAGTGTTTGCCAAAACAGATCTTGCATTGGAAGGTGTCACTTACCGGGTGATGGCGTTGTGATTTTTTTTTGAAATAAACATAAGATAAAAATCAGGCTGCTTTTCTAATTTCTCATTCACAACTCGCTGTACTTTTTCACCTTATTCACATAGTGCTGCCACACAATGGAGCCGTGATAAACAAAGGGCATGGCAAAGAGCGATTTCGTTTTCCGCGGAAATTTATTCTTCTCTATTACCAGCCATTTAAAAAAATCTTTGTAAGCCACAAATACAGCTTTACTATTTGCACTATCATCAGCTATCAAAAATTTTATAGCAGCAACCACATCAAGCAATAATCTAAGCGGGAAAAGCCAAAGTAAGATATACCACGGAGAATTTCTGAAACACATGATCACGTTGTTTCTAAAATTGAAGTAGGTTTTTCGTGGTGAATGATAGGCCAATGAACCGCCGCCCAAATGATAGATGAATGAACCGGGGCAATACATGATTTTGTAGCCTTCGGCAATCAGCCGCCAGCAAAGATCAATTTCTTCGGAGTGCATAAAGTAGTAGGCGTACATGCCATTCAATTGCCGGTAGGCACTTTTCCTTACCAGGCTGCATGCGCCACTTGCCCAAAACAACTGTGCAGGCTGGCTATACTGCCCCTCATCTTTTTCGGAAGATTCAAAAATTCTTCCACGGCAAAAGGGATAACCGAACACATCTATCATGCCGCCTGCTGCGCCGCCGTGTTCCAGCGTGTCTTTGTTGAGCAATGCCAAAAGCTTCGGCTGGCAGATAGCAATGGTTGGATCGCTTTCCATCATGGCTACCAATGGCTCTATGAAGCCTGCAGGCACTTCCACATCGCTGTTCATGACTAAGTAATATTCTTCCTCCATTTGCGCCAGCCCCTTGTTATAGCCTTCGGCAAATCCATAGTTATTGTCCAGGGCAATCACCTTTACTTCAGGGTGGGATGTTTGAATAAAGCCAATAGAATCATCACTGCTGTTATTGTCTATCACATACAGGGTATAGTTGGGGTAAGTGAGGTGTTGAAGTGTGGGCAGCAGCTTTTCCAGAAACTTTTTACCATTCCAGTTCAAAATGCCAATGCCAACAGAAGGCGTAGGTGATTTCATGGGCATTTGTCTAAAAAAGAAAGTCTGTTTACATATTTTCCAATCATGTCAAATTCAATATTGACAAGGCTTTTCTCTTCTATTTGCTGAATGTTGGTGTGGGCATAAGTATAAGGAATGATGGCGACCGAAAAGCTGTGAACATCCACATCGAAAATAGTAAGGCTAATGCCATTCAGGCTGACGGAACCTTTTTCAATCACAAGTGCAGCAAATTTTTCAGGAAAAATAAACCTGTATTCCCAACTGCCATTGCTATCTTTTACTGATGTGCAAATGGCGGTGGTGTCCACATGTCCCTGCACTATGTGCCCATCCAGGCGGCCATTCATCGCAAGGCAGCGTTCCAGGTTAATCATGGTACCTATAGTCCATGTTTCAAGGTTGGTTTTTTTGAGGGTTTCATCTATAGCAGTGACTCTGTGCCTGTTGTTCAAAACTTCTTCCACAGTCAGGCACACACCGCTGTGAGCCACGCTTTGATCAGTTTTTAGTTCAGATGAAATGGGTGAAGAAATACAGAAAGTTGTGTTGCTGCCGGATCGTTCAACAGATTCTACAGTTCCCAATGCTTCTATGATGCCTGTAAACATGGGTGCAAAGTAACGGGATTTATAAAAGAAGCAAAAAACAGGATGAACCATCTTAATCTTTCTAAAAAATAAAGCCGGATGAACAGGCTGCATTTTTTTCCTGTAAAAATTCTTTGAAAATCCCTTTTTTAGGACATCAGAACTTCTGACTTGTGTTTTTGTTTTAGAGAAATGAAATGGAGATGTTTAAGGCCAAATAAACTTTCAATAACTTGCCTTTTTAAACCGTTCATAAACTATTTTCTACCAGATGTTTTCATCGCTTTTCATTTAAAAAAGTTAATGAAAAGAGGACTGAAGTCTTGTAGATCATTTTTGTATTAATAGCTCAAACAGCTTTTTTAAAATCAGCAGATTTGAAAAGATTGTTCACAACCATATCCTTTATTTTCTGCCTCCTCTTCGCCTACGCACAAAGCGTTTCCAGAGATTCTTTGACCAAACTTCTGGCAGGTTTAACCAACCACAATTTGTCTCAATCAGCACGGGTTGACATGCTGAATGCTACAGCAGATGCCTGTATGCGTTACAATCTTGACTCGGCAAAGTTGATGGCAGACAAGGCACTTGAAACAGCCAGGCAAATTAACTATTCCAAAGGTGAGGCTGATGCTTTGCTAAGCCTGACCACCTGCTACTCAAATAAGGCCGACCTTAGCAAAGGACTGGAAATCGGAATGCTGTGTGCAGCAAAATATGAATCTATCAACAACAATAAAGGACTGACAGATGCATTGCTTGAAATAGCCATGCTGTATAAAAAAATAGGTGGACACAAAATAACTGAAGAGTATATTTTAAAAGGATTGGACTATAGCCATCGTGCTTATGTTATTGCAGCCGACGAAAAAGATACGGGCAACATAATAGATGCTCTGAACATGTCAGGAATCATATACAGAGATTGGGGTAAAAAGCCGGGAAGTGAATCTTACTACGACACAGCTTTCATTCATTATGAACGTTGCCTCAAATTGATAGAACAATCCAACGGCAGGCTGGATGATTATTTAGGAAAAATATACAACAACATAAGCCAGGTATACATTGAGCACAAAAAAAACTATTCTAAAGCACTGGAATATCTTTACAAAGCAGTGGAAAATAATAATCGTTTCAACAAGGTTAATAGCTTATCGTATAACTATGGGAACATATCCCGAACCTACATTAGTTTAGGCAATAAAGAAAAAGCGTTGGAATATGCACATAAAATGCTGACCATTTCTCAAAAATTAAACTCACCAGACAGGCTTGAAGATTCATACATGGCTTTGTCCGATGCTTATGAAATGAACAATCAATTCGACTCTGCACTTTACTATTTTAAGCAAAGCACCCATCTTGGCAACTCTACGCTCAATTTAGAAAAGACAGCGCAGATTGCAGACATGCAGACCAGGTATGAAACACTGAAAAAAGAATCGGAAATAGCGATACTCAATACTTCCAACAAGACAAAGGCAAGAAACATTTCTGCACTCACAATCGGGCTGCTGGCTTTGGCCGGCCTGGTTGTAGCTATGGTTGTGCTTTACCAAAAAGTAAAAAACCAAAAGTCGCAACTGCAGGAGCAGTCGGCAAAGCTGCAATGGATGATGAAGGAATTGCACCACCGGGTGAAGAACAACCTGCAAATTGTGAGCAGCCTGCTGAACCTGCAAACCTATCGCATGAAAGACGAAGCATCTGCCATGGCTCTTAATGAAAGTAACCTGCGGGTGCAGGCCATGTCGCTCATTCACCAGCGGCTTTACCAGGCAGAAGATGCTTCGTTGGTCAATTTCAGGCTCTTCATAACAGATCTTGCTGAAACACTGATGGCTGCCTATGGCTTTGCCGGCGATGACTTTGACCTGCACATAGACATCCAGGAAGAAATGCTGTCGGTAGATGCCGTTCTTCCGCTTGGCCTGATGGTAAATGAAATATTAACCAACGCATTCAAATTCGCTTATAAAAATGTGGAAAGGCCCATGCTGCACATTCAGTTGCTGCGCAATGGACAGCAGTTGCAAATGGAAATAACCGATAATGGGCCTGGCCTGGGAGCAGGCTCACAAGGCACAGGTGGGTTTGGCAAAAGCTTGATTGATGCCTTCACCAAACAGTTACATGCCACATGCAGCATTAGCCAGCACCATGGGCTTTCATATCATTTCACCATACCTTTCAACCAGAAAAAAACAGCATAGCCAATGAGCAGCCCGATACAGATAATGATAGTGGAAGATGAACAGATAGTCGCCATGGATTTGAGTATGGGTTTAGAAAAAGATGGTTATACAGTTGTAGGCGTTGCCGACAATTTTGAAGATGCCGTCCGGTTGTTTAAAGAGCAACCCGTAGATATTTTGCTGATGGACATTCACATTCACGGCGACAAGGACGGGGTGGAATGCGCCATGGAGCTGATGAAAATAAAAGAAGTACCGCTCATTTACCTGACCGCGTTTTCCGATGCAAAAACAATAGAACGTGTCAAGCATACACGACCGGCAGCCTTTCTTACCAAGCCCTATAGCATCAACAATGTAAGGGTGGCCATAGACCTTGCACTGCATCATTTTGCCGAAGCGAAAATCCCACAATCGGGTGCAATTATTGTTCCCATCAAGCCGCCCCTGACAGAGAAAAAAGCTGAACCTGCCCCTTTGCTAATCATGAACAATTACATATTCCTGAAGCAAGGTTTCAAGTTTGTAAAATTAAAAATTGATGAACTGCTTTATGTAGAGTCTGATAACAACTACGTTTACATCATCACCCGCAGCCACAAGTTTTCGCTCCGCATGTCTTTGTCAGAGTTGCTGCAGCAAATTCATTTCCCCGCTTTGATAAGGGTGCATCGTTCTTATGCTGTCAACCTTAACGAAATTATTTCGTTTGATGACCAAAGCATTAAAACCGAGAAGCTGGAAATACCTATTGGGCGAAATTACAAGGAGGCGTTTTTTAAGCATTTTAACCTGAAGTAAAAAAATCTTCAAAGCCAGGATGTTTTTGACATACAGGATTCCGCCGTTTACATACAAAACTCTGTTGCTTCCACCTTTGCTTTGCTAACGACCTGCATGGCTGCTTACCTTCATTGTAGAAAAAAATGAAGAAGAGAAATGCACAGGTTTAATTTTGTGTTTTCTCAAATTTTATTTTAAATTACATTCTCTTTCGGTGAACACGATGATGTGGTAAACCAGTAATATCTGGCAGTTCTTAAGTTCGATCAAATCCGATTTCCAGTTTTTTTTAATTGTATTGCAAGGTTATTTCAGCATAGGTTTTTTATAAAGTCTGGTTCAACACTTACTACCCTTCAATCCTGAATTTACAGCTTCAAGGCTGTCTTTTGTTTACTTAAGAATTTACATCAAGTAATGAGTTGCTTATGAACAGAATTATACACTCCACCCCGCATTCAATGCTTCAAACGGAACCCAACCGTGTTCCTTTTCCGAATAATAATTGTAAGATTTCACCACTAACAAAACACAACATCATGAGAAAGTATCTCTACCTCGCCGTTCTTATTGCAACAGTGCAGTTGTTCTTTTCTGCTTCTGCAGTTGCCCAGACTGTAACCGGTTGGCAATTAACCGGCAACCGCAATGCCGACACGCTTTCATTTGTGGGAACCACCAATGGTGTACCACTCAGGTTCGCTACAAAAAATGCAGCCCGCATGGTCATTGACACATTGGGAAATGTAGGCGTGGGCATCACCAAGCCTAAGTATCCGCTGGACATTGCGGGTAAACTTCGATTGGCAGATGGCACACAAGGCGCAGGCAAAGTGCTGACTTCTGATGCAAATGGTTTAACCAGTTGGCTAACCCCAGCCTCCAATCCCTGGACTATCTCAGGCAATAATTTGTACAACATTAATACAGGCAACATCGGCATCGGCATGACCACTCCTGCTTACAAACTGGATGTAAGTGCTGATAGCCGCATCAACGGGGTAAGATTCGGCAAAGGCCGCAACAGCTTTACTGATAACACGGCCACAGGTGCCAATGCGCTTGATTCCATCACCACCGGAACTGGCAACACTGCCAATGGTTATTATGCACTCAACTTCAATTCTACCGGGTCAAAAAACACGGCGGTGGGTGCAATTGCGTTATCAAAAAACACAACCGGCAGTGAGAACACGGCTGCCGGTGCAGGGGCTTTGCAAAAAAATACAACCGGCAAACAAAATGCAGCTACGGGTGCAGGTGCATTGAACAGCAACACCACGGGCAGCTACAATGTGGCCAATGGTGACTCTACTTTGTTCAGCAACACCACTGCGGTTGGCAACAATGCGGTTGGTTTTAAAGCTTTGGGGAACAACGTGACTGGTAATTACAACACAGCATTGGGTCACCAGGCTTTGCAATACATCAAAAGCGGTACTTACAATACTGCTATTGGCTACCTCGCCGGTTCATCGGGCATTGACTCGGCTATACTAACCAATGCGACAGCCATAGGTGCCAATGCCAAAGTAACCACCAACAACAGCCTGGTATTGGGCAGCAATGCCAATGTAGGCATAGGAACCACCGCACCCACCGCTAAACTGCATGTGGCGGGACAAATAAAAATGGTAGATGGCAACCAGGCCATTGACCGTGTAATGACCAGCGATGCCAATGGATTGGCCAAATGGAAAATAGCCCCGGGTTCTTTGTGGACCAGCGTGGGTAATGATTCTTACCTGACACTTCCCGGCACATTAGGCGTTGGCACTACTTCTTCTCCTTACGCAAAAGTGGAAATCAATAAGACGCTTAAATTCACCAATACCTCTGCTGATAACAATGATGGCATTATTGGTACAGCACCGTTTGCAGACGGACTGAATATAGTAGGTATTAATACAACTGGAAATGATCGTAAAATAAACTACTGGGGGTCATTGATTCAAAATGAAAACCCTGTGGGCAATACTTTTATGGGCGACAATAAATTTCCTGCTGGCATTTGGAATAGCAGTGGCAATGTAGGCTTAGGCACTACAGACCTGCGCCAAAGGCTCACGGTCAATGGCAATATAGAGTTTAACAACGCAACCTTGCCCAAAAGCTTTTTAGACGAAGTTGGCGGCACGTCTCCGCTGTTTACCATGAGTTCCAACTTTCATGAGGCTACAAAAAACAACGTTTACCGTGGCGGTGCTTACCGCATTGATTTGAGAGATGGAGTAGCCCTGCACCAATGGTATGGCCGCTTGCCCAATTCTGGTTCAGAAAACCTGATGATGGCTTTGAGTGAAAATGCAGGGCTTGGTATAGGAACCACGTTTGCTGGTGGTTTTGCTCCACCGGATAATGGAGCAATCATACAAGGCAATGTAGGCATTGGTAAAACGGCTCCAGGTTGGAAACTTGATGTAGCTGGGGATATTATGGCTGATGGCGGATATGTAAGAGTAACTGGTAATGCTGGTCTGTATTTTCAAGATTGGGGCGGTGGATGGAATATGTCTGATGCGACCTGGGTTCGCACATACAATGAGAAAAGTGTTTGGACAGGAGGTGGCTTGTTAGGTTCACAAGCCGGTCTTACTGTTGGCTATGGTGGTGCTGCGCCTTCCGGTGGTGGAGCAAGCATTAAAGGATATACCCAATTAAATGGCGGCGCCACTATCAATGGTGGTTATGTATCTATATGCAATTCTGTTGACAATACGCAAGGAAACATTGCAATTGGTGGTGGTGCTTACGGCAATGTAAAGGTGAATATCAATTCAAACCAAACTTGGGGATTATTAGTTGAGACAGGTGCCGCTGGAAAGCCAGGTGGTGGTTCTTGGTCAGGTATTTCGGATAAAAGATTGAAGAAGGATATAAAAACATATTCCGATGGACTTACAGCTTTACTAAAAATCAAGCCTGTTACCTATCATTACAACGAACTTTCTGGTTTCAATATGGATAAAGAATATGTTGGTGTAATTGCTCAGGATTTACAAGAGATTGCGCCTTATATGGTTAGTTCCGGAGAATATAAAAATACTGGGAAAGAGTTCCTTTCAGTTGACAACAGTGCCATGACCTACATGCTCATCAACGCTGTAAAAGAACTGAAAGGACAAACCGATGCTAAGGACGAAACCATCACCAAACAACAGGCAGACATCAAAACACTGCAAACGCAAATGGCTTTGCTGCTGCAAAAAATAGATGCAATAGATGCCAGACAGGAAGCCTGCTGCACAGCCGCTAACTCTAAAAATATGGCCGCTGCAGAGCAAAGCACTTCCCTTTCCTCTGCTTCATTGGAACAAAACGTACCCAATCCACCGGCCAACAATGCCACACACATTGGCTACAACATTCCTAAAGGAACAGGCAAAGCACAACTCATCATAGCAGACAACTACGGCAGAAAAATAAAAGAAGTCAACCTCAGCATCATGGGCAAAGGCACGGTGAATGTGGACACCAAAGGCCTGGCACCCGGCACCTATGCTTACACACTATTGGTAGATGGAAAAATGATAGACACCAAGCAAATGGTGGTTGGTAATTAAGATGTTAGTATTTAGATTTTAGATTTTAGACTAACAGCCAGTAAATTATCGGAGACCTATAAGGTTTTCAAAACCTTATAGGTCTTTCCAGAGCGGTTTTTAAAGCGGATTTTTTGTGATCCAGCAGTAGGTTCTTTATTGAACATCGTTGTGTCACTCCCTTGTACTGACAGATATTTTATTCAGCTTTTTCCACCGTTTGCTCTACCCACCAAAGACTTATAAGGTTTCAAAAACCTTATAGGTCTTAACAAGGCGGCTTGAGAAACGAGTAAAGCAATTGAAAAAGCGAGTAAAACAATTAAGAAAACGAGTAAAATAACAACGGAAACGAGTAAAAACCCGGAAAAACGAGTAAAATAATCGAAGAAACGAGTAGAATTTTAGGAGAAATGAGTAAGGCGATCGGAATAATGAGTAAAGCAATCGGAATAATGAGTAAAAATTTTGAAGAAACGAGTAATATTTCCGGATTAATAAGTAAGAATTTCACGTCTGAGATCGGTTTGGGAGAAATGATTAAACAAAATCGGCTTTAAGCGGCGTAGGGGGGAATGGTTTAAAACAACCTCAAACCTGAAAGGGCAGAAGGTGGAAAAGCTGCCATGAAAAGATGCGGTAAAAGGGAGTGACACAACCGGAGCTGCACAAAGAATCCAAAGCCGGGGCAAAAAACAACCAAACGGTAGACAAGTGATGTGACTACACTTTGCAGAGGAGGAAACTAGCGGTGGACAAGCCGCCAACAACTGAAAAAAGATGCGACCCTTTAGGGGGTTGTAGGGTACCAATACATTACGCTTTCTAAATGACATTAAACTGCTCTTTTATGAAAAAGATTTCCTTACTCATTTCCTTATATTTCCTGCTGATGACTTCCGGGTTTTCGCAAACTACCTCTCAGAGTTTTGCCACGCCGGGTGATTTTGTTTTTAATCCTCCACCCGGTGTTACAGTCTTGCAGTTTTATGTATATGGCGGCGGCGGCGGTGGCAATCCTTACAACGGGAATGGCGGCGGCTCGGGTGCATTTACTTATGGCAACATTACCTTGCTGGGAGACCGTATTGCTTATGTTCATGTAGGCAAAGGCGGCACCTCTGCCCAGGACGGTGAGGCGACGGTGGTTTATTACTACGACCAGTTTGGAACCAAGATACCTTATGTAGCTGCTTATGGCGGCTCTGGTGTATCAGGACAGGGCGGTGCTGCCTACAACAATGGATTTTACAGCAGGCGCGGAGGTAATGGTTCTACTTATTCAAATGGTTATTACGGAGCGGGTGGAGGAACACCTTTTATTGATATTGGCGATGCGCCTGCGGCCACGGGCACTTCGTGCAACATAGGTGGTACTTCTTATCCCGGTGGAATTGGAGGCGATGGTGCAGGTCCCGGATGTACCAAAACCGCCGGTACTGCCCCCGGCGGCGGTGGCGGCAGCGGTGCAGGCATTGGGGCCAATGGTGCAACAGGCAGGGTAGAGTTTAACTGGACATGCCCCAACCCTGCAAAAATTGGCATTTCGCATACCGTGCCTTACCCGCAGGAAAAAAATCCCGATTACCTCATGGACACCGTCAACAGTGTTTCCCCTACGGGAAATGGATTAGTCTATTCCTGGGAGCAAAGCCGCGATGGCATCAACAACTGGACGGCGGCACCCGGTTCCACCAATGACATTAAATATGGCCTGCCGCAGGATTCTACATTGAACTATTTCAGAAGGGTCAGCAACATTTGCTTTGCCACCCAATACTCCAACGTGGTGAGGATAAACGTGGTTCGTAAGGACTCCGTCACACCCACAAATCCTTTGGGTTCGTTTGGCAGCATATCGGGTTTTATTTTGTCAAAAGGAAACAACCCGGTTAGGGGAGATTCGGTCATGGTCATGAAAGTGATAAACCTCAACGGTAGTCCACAAACTTTTACTTATTATGATACTACAAATGGTAGCGGCAAGTTTACCGTCAAAAATATTTTCTATGGCAAATATGCCAACCAGGATGGAGACCCTTCCACCGTCCGGTTTTATGTGATGCCGCTGAAGTACCAGCACACCTTCAGCAAGTTTAGTTCAGACGACACCACCAACACGCTGCTCAGTGCCAGCAAGTACGATGTAAACCTTGCCAGTGTAGATGACCAAAACAATCCCTGGCAGTTTAAAGACCTGACAGCGGTGTCTGTTCTCGGCAGAACTTACCAGGTATGCAGTACCTGTGTGCAGCCAAACGGAAACATTGGCATTGTGGAAAGAGACCTCGATAGTGTAGCCATCAACATCAACGGCCTGGCAAGCTCTGTTGTTTCTGAGAAAAACAACGATGGCCTCCATGGCAGGTTCACTTACACCTTAGACGATATTACCCAATCTTACCGGTTTACGCCTAAATACAAGAACCACAGGTTTGACACAACCGGCAACATCATAAAAACCCAACGCGACACGGTTGTGAAGCTGATAGACACGACAACCCATGCCATATCAGGCAAGTTTGGTGCAGGCTGCGGCGAAGTTATCGGGCAGGCCACGCTGGTGTTTACCGACATACCACAAACGCCTGACAGAGACCCGGTTTTCATGAAAGAATTAACCACGCAGACCAATGGTGGTTACACCTTGCGCCTGCCTGCGGGAAAATACAGGGTTAAAATAAAAGACACTTATACAGCCCCCAATGGCTCCGGCTTAATAGCCGACAAAGTGGTCAAATTTTTCAGCGGCGACTCTGTGCTCGGTGCTTTAAATCCCGACTCGTTGGTCATATCCATTGACACATCGGATGCGGTGAAGGATTTGATTTATCAGCGTCCACCCACTATGCAGTTAATTGGCTGGGACTCTGTTTGCAAAACCGTTTACAACAAAGGCTTTGACGTGTGGAAGCAATTAGATGAAAAACCATTGGTAGTGAAAGTTTTCCAGGGAAGCGTTCAGGCAGGTTGCCTGTTGCGTACTGATAGCGTGAAAATCTTTACCACCATTCAAACAGATTTGGTAGAAGAGAAATTCACCCTGGCAGTGGACTCTGCAACCGGCTCAATAAAAGATACGTTGAAGGTTGGACCGCCCAACATTACCGGCGACAATACCAAGTCCATGTCCTTTAGCTACACCGATAGATACGGCAACACGACAACGCTGGATAAAAGCGTATTGGTAACCGGCACCAGGAGCCGCCCCGGACAAACGTTCAGTACGGTCTCCCCACTGGTACCCATGTTGGTACTGCACGACCCTCCCGGTGACGAGAGTTATGCTTCATGGGCGCAGACAAAATCTACCGAAACGGCGATGCGTTTTTATACTAACACCAGTTCCGCGGCCACGCTGTGGGCCGAGGTAAAAGTGGGTGCTGCATTCAGTGCCGGTGTAGATATTTTCGGTGTTAGCTTTTCAACGGATTTTGCTGCCTGGGCTTCTGTCAATGCTTCAGCCACAGTGGCGGCAAAAAATTCTTCTGAAAGAGAATTGATTGTTCACTCCGACATCAACACAACCATCACCACATCCGATACACAAAACGGCATTGGTGATGATGGAGATGTGTTTTATGGCGGAGCCTTCAACATTATTTATGGCATTGCTGATACGGTGGGCTATAAAAATTGTACGATTTCGAAAGGGCAACTATTGGCAGTAGCACCCAATAAAGTGATGACGACTTACACCTTTACCAAAGCCGACATCCAACAGGAGATAGACGAACTGAAAGCAAAGGTCCTTATCATGCCGGCAAAGAAGGATTCACTGCTGAACCAGGCAAAAGTGTGGCAACAAGTGCTGGACAACAATGAACAAAACAAAACCAATGCGCCCTTCATAGAAAACCGCACATTTACCGGAGGTGGAACAGGCACCCAATACACGACTTCTAACAGCGTTACGGGAACCAACACCGTTGAATTCGGTCTCGAAATAGATGCTTCCCTGGCGGTAGAACTGGGATTGGAAGTGGCAGGTAGTGGAATAAAAGGTGGCGTGATGGTCAACTTCCAAATGGAAACGGGGGCCAGTGTTTCTAATACCACCACTACCGCAACCGACATTTCCTATCTGCTGAAAGATGCCAATCCCGGCGATAAATACACCGTGAACATTGGCAAAGACCCTGCTTATGGTACACCTGTTTTCAGAACATTGGCCGGGCTTTCCAGTTGTCCTGCTGAAGACAATACCATAGCAAGAGATGAGATGGCTTTGACTGTTGATAAATCCGAAGTATTTAACCAGCCTGCGGGAACGGGTTATACCTTCACCTTCACCTGCGCCAACACCAGCGTGGATGCAGGGGCTAAATCTTACACCTTATACCTGGATGATAACTTAGACGGTGCCATCATCAACAATGGCTCTACATCTTACAACCAGGTCATTACCAATATACCCAAGAACGGCACTAAAACACAGTCTGTTACCATCAGCAGACCCAACTCATCTAATGCATCTTACAGTTTCAAAAACCTGAAGTTCATATTGGCTGATAACTGCTCTGGTAGTGGTCTGGGAAATTTCAACCCCCGCACCAGCAGGAGTACATTAGTGTCTATTGACTTTGCCAATCCATGCAGCGGCATCAACCTGACTGCACCTGAAACGGGGTGGGTTTGCAAGGCATCGAGCCTGAACAAAGTCAACGTGATGTATGACGGTTACACGGTTTCGGGTTTGCAAAAAGTTTTCCTGCAATTCCGCTTATCGGGTAGCAGTAGCTGGATAGATGCAACCACCACTATCAAAACCGCCGCAGACCTTGCGGGCAGCACTTCCTACAGTTTTGCATGGGATGTGGCTACCCTGGCCGAGGGCAAATATGATTTGCGCATGAAGCTGGTTTGTGCTTCGGGTTCGGTATATTCTAAAACTGCATCAGGTACCATAGACCGCAAAGCACCATCCCTGTTTGGCATTCCTGACCCAACCGATGGCAATTATGCACCCGGCGATGTCATTGCCTTCAGCTATGATGAAGACCTGGATTTGAGCGGTATTAACAACAATAAGGTGTTCATGTACCGGATGTCAAACAATGCGCCAATTCCGGTTACAGTAAGCGGCAGCGGCAACAAAATAGTCATACAACCTTCTGTCAACCTGGTGCAGAATTACCTCGGCGACAGCATTCTGGTGGTGGTGAACAACATGGCCGATGGCTATGGCAACATTGCGGTAAACCCCGACATTGCCAAGTTCACCATTGGCACTTTGCCACCGGTCATTTCCCCGGCCAAGCCTGTGAAGGTGTATGTGTCGCCTTCGTCCATGTATGAAAATGCAGCTGGCAGAATGGATGTCCATTTCAAGATGGATGTGTTGCCTAAACGTCCTATCATTAAGGTGAACTTCACTATTGGCGGCACGGCCACGTTAGGTAAAGACTTCACCATTAAAATGGATACGATTTTTAACGTAGTGAAAAATCCTTCCACTGGCGTTAATGAGTTGATACCATTAATCAGCTACTTCAACGGAGCGCAAGGATACATTTATATTGACAGTGCAAATGCCGACGCTTTGTTGAAAATAACACCAATAGGCGACAGTACTTTTGAGGCCGATGAAAGCATCATCATCAACGTGATTGCAGGTGCTGATTATAACCTTTCTGATTCACTGACAGCAACAGCTATCATTAAGAACGATGACCTGCAGCCACCGGCTATCAACGTCGAAGGAGACCTGGTAACCTGCACTGGTGGCTCTGCTATTTTAACGGCAACAACACCCAATGCGGTTACACGCTATGCCACTTCTGTTATCAAAGTAAGTAACCAGTATTCAGCCAATGAATGGGGAGCCAAGCAGGCTTTGGGTGCGCCCAATGTATTCCCGGCTTACGGCGATATACAATACGCATGGTCACCTACCAATCCTGATAATGTCCGTGAGTATATAGAGTTAGGCTTTTCCAATCCGGCGCCTATCAACTACATCAACATTTATGAAACTTTCAACCCCGGGGCGGTAGATTCAGTCTTTGTGAAAAATCCATCCACAGGTCTGTATGAAAGAGTGTATGCTGAAAATGCTGCGTCGGCGGGTGATTCAGCACGGTTGCTCAATATTCCCATTCCAAAAACCACTTACAATGTATCCGCCATCCGCATTGCATTGAACTCAGCGGCGGTACCAGGTTTCAACGAAATTGATGCAGTAGGGATTGGCCTTGATACCACCTATACAACTTACCTGTGGTCAACCGGTGAAACCACAAAGAGCATCAACGTGAACACAACAGGTGTTTACACCGTGACAGTGAAAAACGCTGTAAACCAAACAGCCGTTTCAGAGGCTATAAACTTTTATAGTTCGGCTTTGGTGGCTAACACTTCCAATACATCAAATCCAATGTGTTTTGGCGGTGGAAGCGGAGCAATTAAAGTTAATGCCACAGGAGGCGTGAAGCCGTTTGAGTATAAATTTGATTCGTTAAGTGCGGACAAATATCAGCTTAATCCTGTGTTCAAGCCATTGAAAGCGGGTACTTATCAATTCGACATTCGTGACTCTGTGGGTTGCACCGCCAATACAACTGTGGTGACGCTTACTCAGCCAAAAGCTGTGACGGGTACATTCACTAAAACCGATGCAACCTGCATAGGCAAGGCCGATGGAACCATCACCGTGACAATGACAGGAGGTATATCGCCTTATGCTTACAAGATAGGAACAGGTGGAATTTATGGTGACTCTAAAACCATCACCAGTCTAAAAGCTGGTACTTATACTGTCTATGTGAAAGATGCCAACGGATGTGTAGGTCCTGTTGGTCCGGTAGCAGTTGGCCAGGCCAATGTAGCCTGCCTCTCTTTCACTGCAATCACTAACGCCGATGAAGCAGCCAAAGAAAATGGCATGGCACTTGTTCTTACGCCCAACCCAACCCGCAGCGACTTTACGCTAAGGGTCATTTCCAAGAGCAAAGAACCAGTTAGCATCAGAGTTTCTGACGAGTGGGGACGATTTGTCAAAATAGTCAAATGGCAGCCAAATGAACCATTTGTTTTTGGCAAAGAATTAATGTCTGGCATGTATATTATTGAGGCCACGCAGGCAAATGCAAAACAAACCGTCAAAGCAATTAAAATAAGGTAAGAAAGCAAAAGGGGGTAAAGATGATTCGAACATGTCTTTACCCTTTTTCTTAACTCAATCATCAAACAATCACTACCAAACAACATAAAAACTCCGTTATGAAAAAAAATCTTCTCCTGCTAATAGTCGTCATAGCAGCAGCTTTTGGCAATAACAGTTATAGCCAATGGAGCCTGAGCGGCAATGCGGCTACGACCGCTAACTTCCTGGGAACGACCAGCAATGTGTCGCTCCGTGTCCGCACCAACAATGTTCAGCGAATGATTGTTGATTCGCTTGGCCGTGTGGGCATCGGAACACCAACACCCGTCAACATACTGACAGTGAAAGGTGCAGGCAGCATACCTGCAACCGCCTGGGTAAGTGCAGGTGCGCCACTTTTTGTTGGTTATGGCGAAACCACGGTGGGCAATTCGGATTATATTTTGTCCATGGCTTCTTCCACATCCAACGCAAGACCCGTATTCATTGGCCGCAGAGGCCGTGGCACTTTAGCAGTGCCTACGGTGGTTGCCAACAACGATTATCTCATGTCGTTTCTTTCATCAGGCTATGATGGGACAGGCTTTCAAAACCCCGCCGCTATTGACTTTTATGTGGACGGCACACCAACGGCTGGCAATGTTCCTGCACGCATTTCCTTTGTCACAGGCACCAACGGAGCCACCCGTGCAGAGCGCTTGAAGATTGGCAGCACAGGCGACGTTATCGTCAACAATACACAGCTCACTGTTGCTGCAGCTACGGGAAATGTGGCTGTTGGTTTAGGCAATTTTTCGGTTGCTAAAAACAGTTCTCTGAAAGGAATCGTAGGCATCAACAGCGATACCGTTTCAGGCACTGCCCTATATGTGAAAGCAACTTCGCTGCTTGATGGGATCAGGGTGGCCGACCCGGTTAATAAGTATATTTTGTACGCTTCCAAATCTGGTACAGGGCAGGGCATTTATGTGACCAAGACCAACGCTACTTCCACCAATGGCTGCATCACGGGTGTGGGAACAAACTACAACATTGGCATAGAAGGTTATGGCAGCAAAGGCAATGGCGTGTTTGCACAAAATGATACCATTGGTGCAGCATTGTATGCCACAAGTGCCAAATCAATTGGCGTGTATGGCACCACTGGCAATGCTTTGAGCTATGCAGGCTATTTCAACGGAGATGTTTACAGCAGCGGTTTATACCAAACATCCGATGCACGGTTGAAGACCAACATCAGCGACTTTGGCAATGCCATGCAACTCATTAATGCACTGCAACCCAAAAGCTATGATTTTAAAAAAGAAGGAAACTATGCCCTGCTGCAATTGCCACAGGGAAACCACTATGGCCTGATAGCACAAGAACTTGAGAAAGTATTGCCCAACCTGGTGAAAGAATCAAGTGTAGAAGTGAAAGCCCCACGTTCTGCTGACGGTTTGAACATTGGCAACGCCACCTCAACCACAGTCAGTTTCAAAGCAGTCAACTACACCGAGCTAATTCCAATCATGATAAAAGGAATGCAGGAGCAGGAAGCAACCATTGCGAAGCAACAAACTCAATTGCAACAGCAGGCAGAGCAAATATCCACTTTGATCGCTTTGGTGGAAAAATTACATCCTACAGCAAAAAACATTGGTTCAGTAAGGCTTGAAAATGCAGCTACCCTGGATCAAAACGTGCCCAACCCACCTGTATCCAATGCAACAACCATCGGTTACAACATTCCTTTGAACGCTACTAAAGCAACACTTGTGATAACTGATATTTATGGCAAACAGGTAAAGCAAATTCAACTCAATAACACAGGCAAGGGTCAGTTAAAAATTAATACAGAAGGTTTGTCTGCAGGTACCTATGTCTATACCCTTTTTATTAATGGAAAAATGACGGAAAGTAAAAAAATGGAAGTGGTTTTATAAAAGCGGAGTCGCAACCAATCTGTATGGTATGAGAATGTGATTTAATTTTTTTAAGCCTTCTGTCAGACAAATTTAGTTTGGCCAGAAGGCTTTTTTATTTAAATATCGGATTTTAGCAATTCTATGAGAATGTAAAACAATGTCAGGTGATCTTTCAAAAAAATAAGATTATTTTTAAATGATTACATGTTGTTCTTCATTTTTAATTATAAAAGCTCCATAAAATATTTTTTTCAGAAACATTATTAAGTTTTTAATCCTAAAAACAAGTTGCTCAGAAAATTATATATGCAAATTGATTACTTCAATCGTTTGCCGATCCGTTATTAATAATCACTTAAAAATGAGGAAATTAATTTTAAAAAACATTAAAATAATCTGTTTTAAACAAGCATCTGTATCTATTAACTTTAGCTGCCTGCAAGCCATTGAATCTGCTATTATTTCCCCTTTGTTTATTCGGATTATTTCTTACAACTTTGCACTCAATTTTAATTTAACTTACAAGGAACCGATCAATGGGACTGTTCAACTGGTTTACACAAGAGATTGCCATGGATTTGGGTACTGCCAATACCCTTATCATCCACAATGAGGAGGTAGTTGTGAATGAGCCATCAATAGTGGCGTTGGACCGTAACAATCTGAAGACTGTGCTTGCTGTGGGCAAACGTGCATTGATGATGCATGAAAAAACACATGAGAGCATCCGCACCATTCGTCCGTTGAAGGACGGAGTTATAGCTGATTTTAACGCTGCCGAACTAATGATAAGGGAAATGATCAAAATGATTTATCCCAAAAAACCTTTATTTCCTCCAAGTTGGCGCATGATGATTTGCATTCCCAGCAGCATTACCGAGGTGGAAAAACGTGCCGTAAGAGACAGCGCAGAACAAGCAGGAGCAAAAGAAGTTTATTTGCTGCATGAACCGATGGCTGCAGCGTTGGGAATCGGTATAGACGTGGAGGAACCTGTGGGCAACATGATTATAGACATTGGCGGTGGCACCACAGGCATCACTGTTATAGCCCTTGCTGGAATTGTTTGCGACCAAAGCATTCGAATCGCCGGCGATGAATTTACAGCTGACATCATGGAAGCTTTGCGCCGCTATCACAGTCTGCTGATTGGTGAACGGACGGCAGAACAAATTAAAATTCAGATTGGTGCAGCCATGAAAGATTTAGAATCGCCGCCAGACGACATTCCGGTCAATGGCCGAGACCTGGTAACGGGCATTCCTAAACAAATCATGGTCAGCTATCAGGAAGTGGCGGAAGCACTTGATAAAAGCATTTTCAAAATAGAAGAAGCCATTTTGAAAGCGTTGGAAACGACTCCACCCGAACTGGCAGCCGACATTTACCGCAGAGGACTTTACCTGACAGGTGGCGGCGCATTGCTGCGTGGGCTTGATAAAAGATTGAGTCAAAAGATAAAACTCCCTGTGCATGTAGCCGATGACCCGTTGAAGAGTGTTGTTCGTGGCACAGGAATCGCTTTGAAAAACTACCAGCGGTTTCCTTTCATTATGAGGTAATGAGTAGTAGCAAGATTTTAGTAGTTAGTAGCAAGAGAGTACAAGCGATTTAATAAACTTCCTCACCTCATCCTACGCCGTTTTTTAAAGACTTTTTTTCAAAATGATACACAGATTCGCTTTCGACAGTTCATTTTTAAGTATTAGTCTGTCTTCTGTGGTCTATCATCTATCGTCTATTATCTGTGGTCTTTCTTACGAAAAAGGAGGAGCAAAATGAAGAATATTTTCATTTTCATCAGGCTGTACTTTAACTTCCTTTTTTTTCTCGTTCTACAGGTTACCTGCATCGTATTATTGGTCAAAAACAGCGACACTCATCAGGCGGCTTTTGCTGGCATTGCCAATGAGGTAACAGGGCGTGTAAATACGCAGTACGACAAGGTTCATAACTTCTTTAATCTAAAAGAAAACAACCGAGTGCTATTGGAAGAAAATACACGTTTGAAAAACATGATGGCGACTAATTTTGAAAATGCAGACACAGCTTTTATTAAACATGTTGACAGTCTGAACACCGATACACTCGGACGGCAACGAAAGTTTACATGGCTGGCTGCCAAAGTGGTCAACAATACTATTTCACAACAATTTAATTACATGACACTTCACCGGGGTGCAAACCAGGGTGTTAAAAAAGACATGGCTGTAGTTGGGCCACAGGGCATTGTTGGTACAGTGATAGATGTAAGCGAAAACTTTAGTCGTGCCATGAGCCTGCTGCACCGCAACACAAGAGTGAGTGCCATGCTTAAAAAAACGGAGATTCCTGGCACTGTGGGGTGGGATGGAAAAGACCCAAGGTATCTCACTCTTACAAGCATTCCCAAGTCGGCATCTGTGGCAAAAAATGACAGCGTGGTAACAAGCAATTATTCGGCAAATTTTCCATCGAACATGCTAATTGGTACTGTGCTGGAAATTGCAAAAGACCCCGGAAGTAATTATTTCATTATTAAGCTTAAAGCTGCTGCCAACTTTTACAGCATTGAATATGTGAACCTGGTAGAAAATGTGCAACTGGAAGAACAACGCAGACTGGAGGCTGTAAAAGTAAAAAACGAATGAGTCTCCTCATTAAAAATATCGTTCGCTTTGTGCTTTTTATCTTAATCCAGGTTTATATCTTAAGCCAGGTGCCTCCATTACACCAGTTCATTACACCTTATCTTTATTTTTTGTTTATTCTCTGGCTGCCCTTCACCATTTCCCGATCCGCATTGCTACTCATTGGGTTTCTCCTTGGCATCACACTTGATTATTTTTTGGGTGTGCCCGGTCTTCATGCTGCACCCTGTGTTCTCATTGCCTATCTGAGACCATTTCTCATTAACATTCTTATTTCGCAGGAAGGCGCAGAACTGAACTACGCCGAACCATCTATCAAAAGCATGGGTTTAACGCCTTATAGCTTGTATGTGCTGGTTTTCACGTTCATTCACCACTTTTACCTGGTGCTGATTGAGTGGCTAAGCTTTGGGACATTCTTCTATTTTCTTGGCAAGGTAACTGCCACTACGGGAGTAAGTCTTCTATTGATTTTTATTACAGAAATGTTGTTTTTCAGAAAGCAGAAGTTTAGGACAAATACAGCGTAGGAAAATTTGATAATGAGCCAATATGCTAATTTGCTAATGAAAAACTCAACAATTCAATAGCTAAAAGCAATTTTCAAACCGGCTATATCGCCATCATATCTTTCTCTTTTGCTGCCAGGTGTTTTTCTACAAGAACGATGTGCCTGTCTGTAATGTCCTGTATTTCTTTTTCAGAATCTTTAGCGAGGTCTTCGCTCAGTCCGTCTTTTTGAAGGCGTTTCACTTCCTCAATCGCATCCCGGCGAATGTTGCGGATAGCAACTTTTGAGTGTTCCGCTTCGGCAGATGATTTTTTAACCAATTCTTTTCTTCGTTCTTCTGTCAGAGCAGGCATGTAAAGCCTGATATTGATTCCATCATTTTGAGGATTAATACCAATGTTGGCGGCAATAATGGCTCGCTCTATTGGCTGAAGTGTAGTTTTTTCCCAAGGCTGAATACTGATGGTACGGGCATCCATAATATTAATATTAGCCACCTGGCTGATGGGTGTTGGCGCACCGTAATATTCAATTGTGATTCCATCAACCATTGCTGGTGTTGCCTTCCCTGCTCTTATTTTGCCAAGTTCAATTTCCAAAAAATCAATTGCTTTCTTCATGGATGTCTCTGCATCCTCTATTATCATTTCCAGTTCTTCAGACATTTTATGCAAATTTTTTACTTCGCAAATCTAAGCAATGCTTGTTGATGAAAAATCAGTCAATCAATACCTTGTGGGAATTTTTTAGTCAATAAAATTGATGGGAATTTCATTCTTCTTCAACCATAGCAGGATTATTCTCATACAATGGCACTAATCTTACGTCGCCACTTTCTGGAACAATTGCAGGCATTTGACCTTTAATAACACGAAGTTTGTAAGTGTATTTTTTGAAGTGTAAAAGGTAAATGAGTGAGAAAAAGAGTGTAGCAAGGATGGTAATTAGCAGGCCAGTTCCCAGACTCTGACAATAAAAAGCAATAATGGAAACCGCAATTGATATGCTTACACAAATGAGTGTAACCTGCTTGTGGCTAAATCCACGGTTGAGCAGTAAATGATGAACGTGTGTTCTATCCGGGCTAAAAGGTGAACGTCCGTTGATGATCCTTAAACCGAATACACGCAATGTGTCCATGAGCGGAAGAAATAAAATACCAAATCCCACTGCAGGAGCCGCCATGACGGGATGAAGTGAATAAGTAGCACCGGTTTGTATGAATTTGATAACAAGAATTGTATTAATCAGACCAATCATTAGTGAACCTGTATCACCCATAAATATTTTTGCCGGATGAAAATTGTAGTAAAGAAAAGCAAGCAGACTGCCGGCAAAACTGAATCCTAAAACTGCATAAGGTATGTTTCCATTGACCAGAAAGAAAATGCCAAATACCAGTGATGAAATGAGACCAATGCCCCCAGCAAGTCCATCCACACCGTCTATAAGGTTAAAAGCATTGATGATGACAACAATGGCAAAAACCGTTAAAAAATAACTTGCTTCAACTGGTATGGCATGAAATCCTAAAAAGCCATGCATATCTGTAATAAGAAGATTGGCTTTGTAAATAAGAATACCTGCAGTGATCAATTGCCCTGTAAATTTCTTTGCAGGAGAAATAATCATAATGTCGTCCTTAATTCCAAGAAAGAAAATTAAAAGAAATGCGGCAATATAAAACTGGAATTCAGGGGCCTCTTTTGCAAAATTGATAGTTAGTAGAATACTGAGAATAAATCCGATAAACATACCAAGGCCACCAAGAGATGGAATGGGTTGTTTGTGAAGTTTACGTTTATCATCTGGTTCATCGTACAATTTCTTTTTCTTAGCTACGAGTATGATAACGGGTATGACAAGTAGTGTTACAATGAAGGCGAATATTCCACCAATTATAATTTGTTGCATTTACAGCCTTTTTAAGTGATGACAACTACTCCTTTAGGGTTTATTAGCAAATTAAAGGCATTTTAGGTTATCCAAGAAATGTTTGTTAAAGTTATTTGATTATATAATTATCAACAATTAACTTATGGACAGTTTTTACATAAGCAAAGTTGCTTTTTTCAGCTTTTAAGTTTTGGGAAATCCCTAAATCAACTTTTAAGCGTAAACTTTTGATTTGCCGCCTTTTTAGCAGGAAGCCATGCAGCAAACACGGCAATTAACGTAATCGTTATTATAACAAGTATATAATCAAACGGCATCATTTTGACTGGGTAATAGTCAATGATAAAACTTCCTCCTGACAATTTCACCAGTTTTAATTTTACCTGGATAAAGCAAATAATTGTTGCAATACTCATCCCTCCGCCACCACCCAAAGCTGCCAGTAAAAAACCTTCTTTCAAAAAAATACGTAGAATGTAGTTTTCATTGGCTCCTAAAGCTTTTAAAACCGCAATGTCTTTTTGTTTTTCAAGCACAAGCATTGTCAAAGCACCGATCATATTAAATGCGGCTACGACAAGAATGAGTGAAAGAATGCCGTATATCACCCATTTCTCCACCTGCATTATACTATATAGACCCTGATTCTGCTGATAGCGTGTCTCAATCCGGTAATTTTTTCCTAACAACTTTTGCAGTTTTTCTACCACATTGTCAGTTTTGCTATTGCTGCTAACTGCAATTTCAACCAATGTGAACTGATCAGGATTCAAATCCAGCATATACCGGACAAAATCAATGTTGGTAATAACATACTTATTATCGAACTCCTGCTGCAAAACAAAGCTGCCGCTTACATTGGCATTGTATGAGTTCAATGCATCTAAACCGGCCATGTTTGCCGCTTTTATATTTGGGAGATAAACGGTGAGCGGAGTTATATTCATGTCAGCCTGCACACCTATGGCATTTTCAATGCCGGCTCCCAGCACAAGCGATGGCTGATCACGAACTCCAGTGTTAAATTTTCCTTTGTAAATGTGTTTTGCCAGTCCGCTGACCTGCGTGTATTTATTGTCAACTCCTTTTAGAAAAACAATGCTTTGCAAATCACCATTAACAAGCACCGCTTTTTCTTCGGCTATTGTGCAAATTTCTTTCACCCCTTGCATACCTCTTATTTGCTTTAACTGTTCCTGGTTTAATGTAAGAAATTTGGATGAAGCAGGTGCAATTCTAATGTCAGTATAAAAATCGGCGTAAAGGCTTTTAACCAAATCCTCAAATCCGTTGAAGACACTTAAAACCAATATCAAAGCAGCGCTACCTACTGCTATCGCCAAAATGCTGATCCAGGCAATCAGGTTGACAGCATTGGTCGTTTTTTTTGCTTTGAAATATCGCCAGGCGAAAAGAAGAGTCAAAAGAATTATTAATTGTTAATTGTTAATTGATAATTTGAGGAATCAGACATCCCAAAATCAGACATTTTCTTCTCCTTCCGGATTTCTTTCAATTTCTTTAAAAATATTTTCCATTTTATCAACATAGTCCAGCGTGTCATCAAGGTAGAACTGGAGAACGGGGATCCGGCGCATTTGACGTTTGATCCTGTCACTCAGTTCTCGTTTGATCTGCCAGTCCTGTGCTTCTATTTTTTTCATAGCCGCCTGAGTATCCGCTACTTTAAAAAGGCTGAGGTATATTCTTGCCTCAAGCAAATCAGGTGTCACTTTCACTGCCGAAATGGAGACCATTCCTCCCTCTATCATATTCAATCCCAACCGCATAAAAATCTCATTCAGATCTTGCTGAATGACGGCGGCTACCTGCTTTTGTCGTTTTCCTTCCTGCATTATTCACGTTTTAAATGGCAGTAAAAGTAGTTACTTTGCAGCTATCAGATTGATTTTAACACGAATGAAAAAATACTCCCGAATTTTCAATTACCTCCGTTTTTATAAAGGAAAAATTGCGCTTTACTTTTTATTTACCATTCTTTCTATCGTATTTTCACTGGTTTCGCTGGGTACTTTACCTTTTTTTCTCAAACTCATTTTCAGCCATGAAAAACTGATTTTGACTGCGCCGCCGATTGTGAAAAGTTCCGGTGATTTAATCACCTATATCAACTATGAGATCAGTAGCATGATAGTGGAAAATGGAGAGCGTGGACCTGTGCTGGCCTTGGGCTTCATTTGCCTCATTGTGATTGCTTCAGTTTTGCTCAAAAATCTTTTTTTATACTTCTCTTTTTATGTGCTGGCTCCCACCAAAAACAGTATTATGACCCGCCTGCGGCTGGAGATGTATAACAAGCTGCTGCAACTGCCCATCGGTTTTTTTACTGAACAGCGAAAAGGCGATGTCATGAGCCGGATGACAAACGACATTGGGCAGGTGGAAGGCTCTGTAGTTGGGGCTTTGGAGGGTTTTATCAAAGATCCGCTTAATATCCTGATCATTCTCTCTGCGCTCATATACATCAGTCCGCAACTGTCATTATTCCTCTTTATTTTTTTACCGCTTACCGGCCTGATAATTGGCCGCATCAGCCGTTCGTTGAAGAAGCAGTCATCAGCCACTGCTATTATGCTGGGCGATGCACTCTCAGTGCTTGACGAAACACTTAGCGGTCTGCGGGTCATTAAGGCTTTTAATGCAGAAAAACTGCTGCAAAACAAGTTTAAGAAAACCAATATGGACTTGTTTCACCTGAGAAATAAGATGCAGTACCGGCGGGATTTGGCATCTCCCCTAAGTGAGGTGATGGGGGTAATGGTATTATGCGGAATCCTTTGGTTCGGAGGCCGCCTGGTGCTTGCTGGCACCGCAGGAAGCCTGAATGCGGAAGGGTTTATCATGTATGTGGGCATTTTCACCCAGATTATTAATCCTTCCAAGGGGTTATCTGCTTCATTTTACAACCTTCAGCAAGGCAGTGCTGCCATTGCCCGGATAGAAGAAATATTGAAGGCAGATGTAAAGGTGGATGAAAATGTCAATGGTCTGCAGTTGACCCATTTCAACAAGAGCATTGAGTTTAAAAATGTGAGCTTTTCATACAATGAGCATATCATTCTCAAAAACATAAACCTGGTGATAGAAAAGGGGAAAACAGTGGCATTGGTTGGCTCATCAGGTGCAGGAAAAAGTACGTTGGCCGACCTGGTCCCCCGCTTTCACGATGTGACCTCCGGCGAACTTTTGATAGACGGTGTCAACATTAAAGAATACTCACTTTTTTCGGTGCGAAAGCAGATGGGCATTGTGACACAAGAGCCTATTTTGTTCAATGACACTATTGCAAGCAACATTGCACTGGGTGTGGAAAACGCCACTCAACAGGCAGTAGAAGATGCAGCCAAAATAGCCAATGCACACGACTACATTAGCAAGAAAGAAAATGGTTACAATGCAGGCATTGGCGACCGCGGCGGCAAACTGAGCGGCGGCGAAAGACAACGCCTCACAATTGCCCGTGCCGTTCTTAAAAATCCGCCTATCTTAATTCTGGATGAAGCCACCTCTTCCCTTGACACCGAAAGCGAACGCCTGGTGCAGGACGCAATCAACAACATGATGCAAAATCGCACCTCGCTGGTGATTGCACACCGCCTCAGCACCATCCGCCATGCGGACGAAATAGTGGTGCTGAACAAAGGCGAAATAGCCGAACGTGGCAATCACGATGAACTGCTGGCCAAAGGCGGTATTTATAAACGTCTGGTTGATTTGCAGGAGGTGAAGTAGAGTGTACATGTGAAGTGTAGGGTGTGAAGTGTAAGGTGTAAGGTTGTGTAAGTCGGAAGATTATTCACTCTTCTACACTAAAAATCTAACACCCGCTTTGTGGCTAAACTTTCTATAATTTAGGCTAAACGGAGAAGAAAGAACAAAAAGAATTCAATGACAACAGGTTGATTCGTTTTTAAAGGTTCCCAAGCCTTTTTAATTTTAAGCCAAAGCGAAGTCGTAACCGTTCCTATGATATATTTTTTCTTTAAACACTATAATCCTATTACCGGAATTAATAACGGTAAAATTTTGGTATCTTCATACCCGATCGAATAATTCGTAATAAAATGACATTAGGTCGCTGAGCAAAGAACAATTAAAATGGAACAAATTTTACATTCAGGTTTAGGCTAAGGGAACAATTGTGTTTCCTGTTTAGGGGCAAAAAAGGTCTAAATACCGCTTGTTCACAAACTGATTCTTTATGACAACGCAAGGAATTACTAAGTGATTTTTATTTTTTTATACTAAAACTATCTGCTATGGACTCTGTTATTGACTTATCGGCTCGGGCAGTTTCATTTATCATATTAATACAGGATGCTATTGTTGCTAAAGAACTAAAATACGGGAAACGATCCGATTCCGTAATAAACAAAATACTGTCTGAAAAGAATCTTATAAAAGACTTAAAACCCCCTGACAGAGATAATAATTATGAAAAGTTTGTCAGCAGGGTTATTGAACTATTTTGGGTAAGAACCAGTCCTGATGAAGAAGAAGCGAAAATATTTGTAGAGGAACTTTGTGAAAAGCTTGTAAGCTGGCTTCAATCTCATAGTGATACTATAAAGTCTTTCAAACCTGGTGACATTCCTACTCCCTATGAATGGAGAGAAATAATCAGCAATATTTTATATGCCCTTCCTGTTTTAGATGAGAATTTAAACCAAGAAGAGAAAATTTCAGAAAAATTAATTTTAGCTAAAATTCTTCACTACCTGCCAATCCAGGTTGTGCTGGCAATGGGTGGAGGAAGCAAGTCTGCCGAAGAACAACGGGTGCTGCAACAGTGGGGAGTGAATGATGCAAAAGAACAGACAAAAAGTATCACACGGGATTTATTTTTTGACCTGTTTTTTTCAACTGATAAGGAAGTTAGAGAAAGTTTTAAAAATGATTCACTAAAACTGACTGTTGAATTATTTTGCAAAAACACTGACGATCAATGCAAAAAAGCACAAAATTATCGCAACCAAACAAATGGTACCGGATTTCTTGAAATATTGATCGGTAAAATGGCGCCAATGCTGTTAACTCTTTTTAAAAGCATTGAACCTTCTGTTAGCATGCCGTCTTTAGAAGCATGTATTGAAGCATATAAAGGATCTGTTGCAAAAAATGTTGACTCACCAAAGTTTGGATCTTGTGTTGAAGCAACCAGGGAGGTTAGACTCTTTTTACGCACTATTCTTAACAAAAAAGATAAAACAATCTTTGCCGTTTTTTACAGGCACACAACCGAAGCATTATTGCAATCTGACACAATGCTAAAGGCATGGTTGCTTAATGCAAATGTTCCACTGCCCTTTGAGTTTGTTTTTGGCGACGAACTTTGCGAAATAGATGCAGCCCGGCAAAAAAGAAAGTTAGAAACAGCGATTGTTCATGAGGAGAAAGACACTTTCCTGCAAACTGCTAAAAACTATATTTTGGGTAAGGATGAAAGCGAACAGAAAGAAGGGCATCCCCCTTCCAATGCGGCTTTTGAACCTGCATCTGGCAACATGTATAGCAATGCTGCAAAAATGAATCTTTTTGCATTGGCCATTTCCGGCGGAGGCATCCGCTCCGCCACATTTGGTCTTGGCATTTTGCAAGGAATGGCAAGACGAAATCTTCTAAATCGGTTTGACTACATATCTACAGCATCTGGTGGTGGCTACATAGGCAGTTGGCTGGCCACCTGGATAAAACGTGATGGTTCAGTCAAAAAAATAAATGACCGGCTCAATCCCACCAAATCATCTGACCCAATGGCCGACGAGGTGATGCCGATACGCTGGTTGCGCATGTTTAGCAACTATTTTAATCCTAACTCCAGTATTACTTCTGCCGACTCATGGACAGTAGGCGTTACGCTTATCAGAAACATGATTTTAAACCTGGTGGTGATTTTTATGCTGTTAACTACCTGTGTTTTATCCGGCTATTTTTTATACCAACTTTGGATTTATGTTGGAGGTTTAAAATCTCATGCCCTCATCTATAGTTGCGGGGCATTGCTTTTCATTTCTTCTTTATTTGCCGGCAGAGGAATGTTTGCTTATGTTCGTTCTCAACCATTAAATAAATACAGGCAAACTAAATTTGTTTATTGGGCATTGGAGAAAGCAGGGAACATAAGTATTTGGATTGTGCTTTCAGCTTTTATTGGCGCTTACCTCATAAGTGCCTATCAGTTTGATACAGAATTTGATATTTTCGGCTTTTCTGAGGAATCTAAGAGAGATTTGATTTTTAGTGCAATAATCGTTTTAATCTGCATGATGATCGTGGCATTTATGGGCGGCTATAATAGATGTATAACCACCCGTGAAGGAGAGAGAAACCTTATAAAATCTGGCATTTTAATTTTAGGGAGTGGTGTCATTGCCGTACTGGTTGGAGGGGCATGCTTTTGGGGGGTCTGGGAACTTTTACAAAACTTATTTCTTCATCCGACACTGCTTAGTAAGAAAATAGCTTTTGTTGTTGGAATTCCTTTAGTCATAGAAATATTTACTATTACGGTAGTTACAAGGATGGCATTGCTCGGCAAATATTTTCCTGACGAACGTCGCGAATGGTGGGGCAGGTTGGGTGCCCTGGTTCATAGAATATCTATAGCATGGCTTTTGGTAGCAGCCTGCACTATGCTGGGAAAATACTTTGTAGATAAAAATTTTGAGCGTATTTGGATAGCGTTAGGGGGATGGACTGGCATAATTGCAGCCACAGTTAGCGCTGCTAAAAGCTCTCAAACAAGCGGAAATAAAAAAACATCCGGTGCTAAAAATATTTTTTTAAGCGGACTTAGCCTGGCAGGGCCATACATCTTCATTATTGGCATTCTTGTTTTTTTGCCGCGGATTGTTTTTCCGTTAGTAGCTTTTGTACATGGCTTTTTAAAAGGATTTACAAATAGTGATTTACTGCCTCTTCCTTTAATCTTATGGACATTTTTAGGAATTATTGTAGTCATGGCTTTTATCACCTATTGCCTTGCACGCATGATTGGTGTTAATGAATTTTCGATGCATCTTTTTTATCGCAATCGCCTTGTGAGAGCTTATTTAGGTGCTACACGCCGCAGAACCGAGCGGGATAAAACCGCTAATACCTTTACTAATTTTGACATGCTGGATGATGAGCCGCTGGCAAAATTTACCGTAAAGGAAGGTTATTATGGGCCTTACCCACTTCTGAACTGTGCCCTCAATGCATCGGAGTTGACTGAACTGGACCGGCAAGACAGGAAAGCAGAATCATTCGCCTTCACTCCCCTGTATTGCGGATTTGATTTTAGCCGTGTGCGGTCTTCTGTTTCATCTAAAAACAAAGCTTACGATTATGGCTATCGGGTCACAGATCAGTATGCATTACCTGGCGGGCCGGGCATTGGCACTGCACTGGCCATTTCAGGCGCAGCCGCTAACCCAAACCAGGGCTATCATTCATCCCCCGCCACTGCTTTTTTACTCACAGTTTTCAATGTGCAAATGGGCTGGTGGATCGGAAACCCACGAAAAATGACCTGGAAAAAAAACGACCCAAGCTTTGGTCTTGCATACCTGCTCAAAAACCTGGTAGGTAATACAAGTACACGCAACAATTTTGTTTGCCTGTCAGATGGGGGGCATTTTGACAATATGGGTCTTTATGAGTTGGTAAGAAGACACACTGCTTTCATCATGCTTTGCGACGGCGAGCAGGATGAGAATTTCACTTGTGAGGGCTTAGCCAATGCAATCAGGCGATGCCGGATAGATTTTGGTGTGGAGATAGAAATTGATGTAAAGCCAATAACTGAAAGAAAAGAAGGGTTTTCATCTGCTAATTTCGCCATCGGCACAATACAATACACCGACAAAGAAATAGGAATATTACTTTATATAAAATCATCAATTACAAACGGTAAAGATGAAGCCGGACTGCCGGTTGATGTAGCTGAATATGCATCAAATAATCCTGCATTTCCACATCAGTCAACCGGCGATCAATTTTTTAACGAACAACAATTTGAGAGCTACCGAAAACTGGGCTTACATATTGTTGACAGCTTTTTTAATGATATGAGCTTATCGTTTAAAAATAGTAAAGGAGCTAACAAAATTTCAAAAAAATTACATGATCAAATAGACAATTTTTTTACTTAGTGTCTGCAAGAAAACTACCCTTTTTTCTTTTACCGCTCCGTAATTTTAAATTTTAGAGAGGGAATTACACAAACTTGGTTTGTTTTTTTAA
>JAYTGA010000117.1:0-1537 GCA_043733905.1 Segetibacter sp. | reverse complement strand
AAACAATTAAAACGCAAAATCACAACAATCCCCGAAAAACCAAGTGGGCAGCCTGGGTCATCGGCAGGCTGGGCAGATGGAAAGGTTATGAATCGCAAGATCCACCAGGGGTTATTTGCCTGAAAAAAGGAATGGATAGGTTTAATGCTATCCTGGAAGGAATAAACGTAGCTAAAGATATGTGTACAGGGTAGCTGAACGGACGGGCAGGCATTATCAATCTATAAAAAAATCCTGATAATCCTTTCAATCCGTGTCCTCCGTGTTCCCAAATATGCTTCAAATTGATTCATGCTACAATGCCAATTTATGGTGCCATTGTCCTTACACTGTCCACAATGTAGGGAGCATCCCCCCGCCACGAAAGAGAGTTCTTTTTTTCCTGGTAATGAACAATGACACGTTGCCCTTCCAGCTTTTCCATCTTTTGCGCAACGCCTTTATCTTCTACTGAAAAATAAAATTTTTCAGCACCCAAAGGGCCGGCATTGTTGGTCGTCAGGCTATTAAGAACCAACTCCCCTTCGTAGGTTTTGAAAAGATTTCCTTTGTGAGAAAATTTTTGTAAAAGACCACTGCGGTTGCCATCGCTGTAAGTGTAATAATAGCTCCAGTAGAACCAGCCAGAGAATATGAGAATCAATACCAGTAAAGAAATTGAAATGATTTTGCCCATTGTTGTAAGTTTTTAAAGACCGTATTTGTCAACAAGATAAATCAATGAGGCAATATTAACTGCCCCTAATAAAAGTTCCCGCCTGTTCACGTTTTCAAACACATCGCTGCGGGCATGATGATAGTCAAAATAGCGTTGCTCATCGGGAACAAAACCAGCCAAAGTCGCATTCACATTTTTGCGAAGCGAACCTATATCGGCACCGCCGCCACCTTCGGTAAATGTGGAACCACCATAAGGCTCAAACAAATAAGACCAGCTCTTTAGTTTCGATAATTTCTCTTTGTCTGTCGTAAAAGAAAAGCCACGGGGCGTAAAACCTCCTTCATCGGACTCTAAAGCAAACAGATGTTTTTCATTCTTTTCTTTTGCAGCATTGGCATACATTTCGCCACCGCGAAGACCATTTTCTTCATTAGCAAACAAGACAAACCGAATAGTGTGTTTTGGGTGATAGCCCAGTGCTGTCAACGCTCTCAGCACTTCTATCGTATGCACCACACCAGCACCATCGTCATGAGCACCTTCGGCAGCATCCCAACTATCTAAGTGTCCGCCAACGGTCATGATTTCTTCAGGATGTTCGCTGCCTTTTAACTCACCAATTACATTGTGGGCAATAGTGTCGGGCAGAAAATATCCATAAGTATTCATCGTTGCCATTACAGCTTTATGCAAATGACAAAGCCTGAACAATGAGTCAGCATGTAGCACCCCAAGAGCCACTGCAGGTATTTTAGGAAAGGAATCGTTGTAGCGCATGGCGCCTGTGTGCGGGTTGTTGTCAGTCCCCTCTGTCAGTGAACGAATGATGATGCCCACAGCACCATATTTAGCTGCTCGGCTGGCACCTGAATACCT
>JAYTGA010000116.1:0-8560 GCA_043733905.1 Segetibacter sp. | reverse complement strand
CCCGATTTCTACGACTCCGTTAGGAGTCGAACATAGTAAACTGCATGTTCAACTCCTAACGGAGTTGTGAAAACTCTTTGGAAACGCTTTACTACAAATCCGCCTGCCGGACGGACAGGTATTTGACTCCTCTGGAGTCATTTTTCACTAACTTTTCAACCCTTGATTAGCATTATTAGCTATGAGGTATGAGGTAGGAGGTGTGAAGTTTTACGTTTTGAATGTTAGGTGTTAGGTAGTAAGTAGCAAAACATAGACAATGACAGACAAGAAACCCCAACAATTAACTTTCCCTACATAACTACATAATCCCCTTTCTTATTAATGAAAATGAGAGGCAGTTTTTTGTTGTCTTCAAAATAATCAAACACTTCTTTGATCTTAATGGCGAAGCGTTGCAGATCCTGGTTGTCTTTGGTGGTGCGAGCCAGGTAGTCAAAGCTTTTGCGGATGTTGTAGCGGATGGGGAAAATGTGTACGGGAATGAAATCCTGTCCCTGGTTTTTGGCATTGGCTGCCAGCACATACAATTCTTCTATCTGGCTGTCCTGTAGGGGAATGCAGCCTACGGTCACGCAATTGCCATGAATGTAAATGTCGCCACCCGGCTTTAGTGAATCGCTCAGCATTTTGTCTGATGGATTGGGGTAGTTGATGCCAAGCGATAAATGGTAATTGCTGTTGGGGTTGAACTCGTTGATGTAATAAAATCCTTCAGGCACCTGGTAGTCGCCTTCCATTCGCTTGGGGCCAATGGCCCCTGCCATAGCACAGACTTTATAGGTCTTAAACAATTTAAAAGCCTCATCATTACTGTTTCTGATCCATACCTCAAGCTGACTGTCGTATTTAAAAGAGCGGATGTATAGCTGCTTTGCAGGCCATTTAAACCCGGCTTGAGCAAATTGTTTTTTTAAAGAATCTTCCTTATCCTTCATGGCGGAGGCCACCCTGGGGTATGATTTTTGAAAATCAACAAAAGATGCCTGGGCAAACAGGTTGCTCTTTAACAGGAGACAAAATACAAAGAGGCGTAAATTTTTCATTGGTGACAAATGTATTTTATCGTTGCCGAGTATTGGGTAAAGAATCGTTAAAGTGAATAAAAGTTGTGTAACGTGTGGATAGTTCACAATATTGCGTATGAACAATTTTAAACACCGATAACACGGATCTGAAGGGTTAATGACTGGTTACATAAAAATAATAAAAAGGTTTTTCCTGCTTCGCAAAAATTCAATTCATCATTTTACATTTACTCTCAAAAATAATCATCATCAATATGAACAAAGTATGGTTTATCACAGGATGCTCCACCGGTTTTGGTCGGCACCTGGCAATAGAAGCATTGAAACTGGGAAACAGTGTGGCAGTTACAAGCCGCAACACAGACGATGTAAAAGATATTGTGGAACAATATCCTGACACTGCAATTGCAATTCAACTGGATGTGACAAACGCCGAAGAAATTAAAACTGCTGTTGCATCGGCTTTGGAAAGGTTTGGTAGGATAGATGTATTGGTCAACAATGCAGGCATCGGCTACTTTGGTGCCATTGAAGAGAGCGAAGAAGCCGAAGTGCGCCGTATGTTTGAGATCAATGTGTTTGGCCTTGCCAATGTGACTAACGCAGTTCTTCCCATTTTGCGTAAGCAAAAAAGTGGTCACGTAGTCAATGTGTCTTCTATTGGTGGGTTTGTTTCGTTTCCCGCAGTTGGGTTTTACAATGCTACCAAATTTGCGGTGACGGGACTTTCAGAATCACTTGCAAAAGAAGTGGCGCACCTGGGCATTAAAGTGACCATTGTAGCCCCAAGCGGTTTCAGAACCGACTGGGCAGGGCGGTCTGCCAACAACAGCAAGACTATGATTGACGATTATGCGCAAACAGCCCATGTGAACAAAAGCAACATCCGTGGCTATAGCGGCAACCAACCCGGCGACCCTGTGAGGGCAGCGCAGGCAATTATTAAAGCCGTTGACTCACCTGAACCACCGCTAAGATTGTTCCTGGGGGCGGCAGCATTGAAGGGTGCCAGAAATAAAATCATTGAGCTGCAAAAAGACATTGACACCTGGGAGGACACTACTGTGTGGGCAGACAATCCGAAGGAAGAATGAGGACGTCAACCTCCAATCTTTTTATAATTTTCAATGGATAGTAGGGTAGAGAAGCACTTCATTACAGAGAAGACCTTCTCTATCCAATTTTTCAATTCCACATATTTCTCCCTCCCAGTCCATTGTAGAGTATTTGCTATTCGACTATATTCTGCCTTTCGGCGTTGCAACAGCCCTACACTTACCGTAATCTATCATCTTACTTATTTCTATTTTTTTATTAACTTTGGGAAGATACCTAAGTGATAGAGTGTATGGCTCAAGACCAAGGCACTATAGCTCATAAATCACTTTCGAAGCCAATTTTCTATAACTACTACGGCTCATTATTTTTAACCAAATAAACCAACTACTGATGAAGCAAATTATTACCCTTCTCCTGCTATTACCCTGTTCTTTATTCGCTACCACATTTACCGTAAATAATGCCAACGATGCCGGTAGTGGCAGCTTGCGACAAGCAATTATTAATGCCAATGCAGATGCGGGTGCACCACACACTATCAACATAACTGTCACTACGGCCATAACGCTGCAGTCCGACCTTCCTGCATTATCCAGAAGTACCACGATCAATGGTGCCGCGGCTGGTTCTACTATTTCCGGTAGCGGTTTGCACCGCATCTTCCAGGCGGTTGGAACCAGCACTACACTCATCAACCTTCAACTTCGGAGACTTACGCTGCAAAATGCGTTTCTCAATGTGGTTGGCACCGACCCTGCCGGCGGTGCAGCATTGTATGGCAACTACATTGGTGCAGTTGTTATTGAAGATTGTCATTTCAAAAACGATACGGCAAGATTGACCAGTCTTAATGGTTATGCAGAACTAAGGGGCGGCGCCTGCTATTTGAATGCAACCGGCAGCATTCCAAATGGCTCAACTGCCACTATCAGGCGATGTACATTTTCCGGCAACGCCGCCATAATGTCTTGCAGCCAATATGCGGCTGTGGATGGTGGCGGATTGTACAGCATTTCTCTAACTGACACAATAGAAAATTGCACGTTTGCAAACAACTATGTGAGTGGGCAGTCAACTGCTGCCGGTGGAACGGTGAGGGCTTCCGGGGCAGGAGTTGCGTTTTACGGTTCCTCCGTCCGATTTATCAATTGCACCATTGTCAGCAATACTTGTGTCGGACAACAGACAGGAGGTGGGACGGTGGATTCCCTGGGTGCAGGGGTGCGTTTGCTGAAATACAATTTTGCTACTTATTTTAAGAATTGCATAATAGATAAAAACACAGGAGGTGGCACACCTAACATTTATCCAGCCGGGTTTGTGTCTGAAGGGTACAATGTAATAGGGATCATTGGTTCTGTGCCTGCGACAAATTTCATCTCAACCGATACGGTCAATGCTAATTCAAGAGTGAATCCCCTGGCTAATAATGGAGGGCTGACCCCCACTTGTTCCATACCATCCAACAGTGTTGCAGTCAACAAAGTCCCTGCAGGCGGTGCACCTGCTACCGACCAACGCGGATATTCGAGAGTGGGTAACCCTGATGCAGGGGCATACGAATACAACGGAACCATTTTCCCATTGCGTTTATTAAGCTTTACTGCTTCGCAAAAAGAGATGAATGCTCAATTAAACTGGACCACGGCAAATGAGATCAACGTTGCTCATTTTGTCATTGAACGCAGCATTGACGGAAGAGCGTTTTATACGATTGGCGAAAGAGCAGCCATTGGAAACACTGCATCAAACAAGAGGTATAGTTTCACTGATAACAAACCTCTGAAAGGAACTAATTTTTATCGCCTGAAAATGGTTGACCTCGATGGACAGTTTACCTATTCTGCAACGGTCGCTATCAATAATAAAATGTCAACCGTTCTGGCTATCTACCACAATCCTGTGAAAGAAAACTTAGTGTTTTCAATTGCTGATGATGTGACACTCGCTGAGGTTTATGACATGGAGGGAAAGCTCTTGATAGAAAGGAAAATAACTCCCGGTCTTAATTCAATTATGGTTCAAAGCCTGTCCACGGGGACTTACCTGTTGCAGGTCTTTAATAAGGATAAAATGATAACAAAGGCCTCGTTTATAAAACTGTAATGATTGAACAAGAACTTACAAATAAGAAGGGTAAGAATTCTTTGATTGGTGTATAAATAAGTATGAATGGCTCTGAGGGTTGGCATTTAGAAAGTAATCACGCAAATGGTTGGGTAATTAGCTACTGCATGGATAAAAAAGAAATCAGCGAGATTGTTTCAATACTGAATTATCTATGTGCTACACTGCAACCGATTCCGGGATATCTGAACAGGTACTGCTCCTTTCACTTATCGTCTTGGCACCACAGGCAGTTTTGTCTCATCTAATATTTTTACCAACCTGAACAAAGCAGCGTACACGGTTTACATAATGGATGCTCATGGTTGTATAGGCGTCTTATAAAGATTGGAGGATACAAATATGCAAAATTATTGCTTCGGAAATGTGTCCGAACTCAATCCTTACCAACAGATTGACCTCCGACACCTGTCCGAACCCAATTCTCACCAAAAGATTGACCTCCGACACCTGTCGGGACTGCCTTTTGTTTTCAAAGATCACCTCCGACACCTGTCGGGACTGCCTTTTGTTTTCAAAGACTACCTCCGATACCTGTCGGGACTGCCCTTTGTTTTCAGCTGGCACCTCCCACAGTTTTTTCAAACACTTGCTAAAACCCGGCAGAAAAAATATAGGCCATCTTTTTTAGGTTGCGTTGGTGTGTATTTATAGTGAGTCCTTAGACAAACTTGCCTTCGTAGGCAATTAGCAATAAAAGCGAATCGCTTTTGTGCTTGTTTTTTAAAGATATTTGCGAAGCGTTCGTTTTTATAAACCCTCAACTCATAACTCATAACTCTAAACCAATTGAACAAGACCCGACTTGAAGCCTTCAGCGATGGTGTCATTGCCATCATCATCACCATTATGGTGTTGGAAATGAAAGCCCCTGAAGGAACAAGCTGGCAACAGATGAAACCATTGATTCCAAAGTTTCTGAGCTATGCTCTAAGCTTTTTGTTTGTCGCCATTTATTGGGTCAATCATCACCACCTGCTGCACACGGTCAAAAGAGTAAGTTCTGGTATTATGTGGTCAAATGTCAACCTCTTGTTTTGGTTGTCACTCATCCCCTTTGCCACCGCATGGATGGGGGAGAACCATTTTGATAAAACAACAGTAGCGGCCTATGCCATGCTTGCTTTGCTCTGCGGTGTTGCCTTCAACATTTTGCAGGCAGCTATTGTCAAAGGCCACAAAGACGAGGAAAATCTGCAAAAAGTCATCAAACCCACAGGCTGGAAATCTATGGGTTCCATTGTTTTATATTTAGCCGCCATTCCCATTGCACTCCTTGTCAATCCAATTATTTCCGGTTGGCTGTTTTTTACTGTAGCAATGATGTGGCTGATACCCGATAAAAAGATTGAAAAAGCAATGGAAGTTTAGGTGTGAAGTGTAAAGTGTTAGGTGTAAAGTAGGAAGTGTAAAGTGAAAAGTTGAGGATGAACAAAACATAGAGAACGACAAACGATAAACCCAATTAACCAATAACCCAATTAACCAATAACCCAATTAACCAATTAACCTTATTATAATGCCACGAATAATTAAATCCGGTCTCATCCAGTTATCGCTTCCTAAAACGGAAGGCGAAGGAACCATTGAAGAAATAAAAGAAGCAATGGTGCAAAAGCACATTCCCCTCATAGAACAGGCAGGAGAGCAGGGCGTGAACATTCTTTGCTTCCAGGAAATCTTCAACACCCCCTACTTTTGTCCCGGACAGGACAGTGCATGGTATTCCTCTGCTGAAACAGTTCCCGGTCCAACAACAGAGCGCATGGCTGCTTACGCAAAAAAATACAACATGGTCATTGTGGTACCTGTCTATGAAAGAGAACAGGCGGGTGTGCTTTACAACACCGCCGCAGTCATAGATGCAGATGGCACCTACCTTGGCAAATACCGGAAAAACCACATTCCGCATACTGGCGGTTTTTGGGAAAAGTTTTTCTTCAAACCCGGCAATCTTGGCTATCCTGTTTTTCAAACAAAATATGCGAAAGTGGGTGTTTACATTTGCTATGACCGCCACTTTCCCGATGGTGCAAGATGCCTTGGACTAAACGGAGCCGAAATCGTTTACAATCCATCTGCCACCACAGTCGGCCAGTCTCAATACTTATGGAAACTTGAACAACCTGCACATGCCGTCGCCAATGGCTATTTCATGGGCTGCATCAACCGGGTCGGACAGGAAAAACCCTGGAACCTTGGAAAGTTTTATGGCACTTCGTATTTTGTAAACCCATTGGGACAAATCATTGCCGAAGCATCAGAGAATAATGATGAACTGTTGATAGCCAGCTTTGATTTAGATTTGATTGAAGAAGTCAGAAGTAAGTGGCAGTTCTTTAGGGATAGAAGGCCGGAGACTTATGGGAAAATTGTGGAGCTGTAAGAGGTGTAATGCCTGATTTTAGATATATTGATTTGAAGAATGATTGACTGTTTTGTAAAACACAGAAGCAACAAATGATAAGCCCAATTAACCAATAAACAAATTAACGAATTAACCCCCACCATGATTACCAACAACCGCCTTTCCCAACAACAATACGAACAAAACTTCGCCGACATCCATCCCCCATTTGAAAATCAAGATGCTGCCATTGTGGAAGCCAACCGCTGCATTTTTTGCTATGATGCACCCTGCATGAAGTCTTGCCCCACCAGCATCAACATCCCCAAGTTCATCAAGCAAATAGCCACCGACGACACCAAAGGCTCTGCCAGAACCATCTTGTCAAGCAATATATTTGGAGCAGGATGCGGCAAAGTCTGTCCCGTGGAAAAACTGTGCGAAGGAGCCTGCGTTTACAATTTCCTGGAAGAAACACCCATTGCCATCGCCAAATTGCAAAGGTTTTCGACGGAAAAAGCCATCAATGAAAACTGGACATTATTTACCCGAAAACCCTCTGTCGGCAAAAGGGTAGCAGTCGTAGGTGCAGGCCCTGCAGGTCTTGCCTGCGCCCATGCCCTCAGCCGCCAAGGGGTAGATGTGACGGTTTATGAAAAGGAACGCAAAGGCGGTGGATTAATGACCTACGGCATTGCCGCCTACAAAGTCACACCCCAGTTCTGCGAAGATGAAGTCAACTATATTTTGTCCATTGGCGGCATAGAAGTAAAGTATAACCAGGAGCTTGGCAAGACTGTCATGCTCGCAGATTTACAAAAAAACTACGATGCCGTTTTCCTCGGAGTGGGAGTAGGGCTAACCCGAAATTTATTGATAGAAGGCGAGCAACTGCACGGCGTAGTAGATGCCATAGATTTCATTTATCAGCTTCGCCAAAATGGATATAACCAACTGCCCGTGGGCGACAAAGTTGTCGTCATCGGACTCGGCATGACAGCCATTGATGCAGCCACACAAGCCAGGCGTTTAGGTGCCGCCGAGGTCACAATCGTCTATCGCCGCACCCATGCCGAAATGCCCTGCACACAACACGAAATGGACATTGCCCTGCTCGATGGCTGCCAGATAGAATGGCTCGCCGCACCCAAAGAAGTGACCGGAACAGATGGCAACGTCAGCGGCCTCATTTGCACACGCATGAAACTTGGCCAACCCGATGCCTCCGGCCGCCGCTCACCTGTGGAAACGGACGAAACATTTACCCTCCAAGCCGACATGGTCATCAAAGCGACCGGGCAAATTCCATTTATAGAAATGGTTCAAAGCAGCGGTCTCGAACACAACAACGGAAAAATAAACATTGCCGAAAATAAAGCCACCAACATCCCCAACATATTCGCCGGAGGCGATGCTGTCAATGGTGGCAAAGAAGTGGTAGATGCCGTGCAGGCCGGCAAGGATGCTGCCAAAGGAATTTTGGAATATTTAGGATTGTCGGCAGAAGAGGTGGAACCGGTTTATGGAAAGACGACTGTTGCGGTATAGAAGTTTTCTGATAGCACAAGTCTTGGAAATGCCACATTTTTTTTCTTTGGTTACAAACTTTTGTTCCCTGATGTTTCTTCATTGGCGTCGCACGTCTAAACATTTGTAATTCTATTTGTCTTTTTCCATGTTTTGCGACTTTCAAAAACATTGTATCATTTAACCTTAGTCTTGGATGATAATATCATTTTCTGTTTCGCTTCTCTCAAATACATTTATCCGACTCCTGAATAGGTAAATTGTTTTATCCCGACCAAAAATAAATATTCGTATAGCTGTAAGCGACTCCTGAATAGGTGAATTGTTTTTCCAGGGAGCAAAAATAAATATCCGTATAGCTGTAACCGACTACTAAATAGTGTCCGCAAGAAAACGCTCTATCCCTTTACCATCCATAGTTACAGGATAAATTTAGTTATGAACACCTGTTAGCAAGTGTTGATTTTGCTGA
>JAYTGA010000115.1:0-32499 GCA_043733905.1 Segetibacter sp. | reverse complement strand
CATCAGACCAGGAAGAAAATTTAAACGAAATCACCAGAATAAACGGAAATATTATATGTGCTATAAACCGGTTTAGGGCTTAAGTTGATGACATTGCTGAAAGTGTATTAATTTTATTGACAAAAGTATTATTATGCAACTATTAATTGATGTTGATAGTATACAGGATTCTATTAAAAAAGATTGGCTGATTAGTACGTTAAAATTACTTAAAATAAATTTTCAAACAATTAAGCCACAAACGATAGAAGAATACAATAAAGAAATTGAGGATGCTGAAAGCGAAATTGAAAGAGGCGAATTCATTTCTGCGGTTGATTTAAAAAAGGAAGCAAAATCATGGTGATAGTATAGAGTAATACTGCAAAAAAACAGTTGCAAAAGACTTACAAATATATTTTTGAAGACTCTCCCCAAAATGCAGCAATTGTAGTAGACAAAATAATGGAGCAACATGGTAAGCACTCAATCAGACAAACCTTCAAATGCCAATGAATACATTGCCGGTTTTCCGCAAGAAACACAAAAGTTGTTGCGTCAGTTGCGTACCGCCATACTGAAGGCTGCGCCAGGTGCCGAGGAGGTGATCAGTTATCAAATGCCTGCCTTCAAACATCACGGCATGTTGGTTTGGTTTGCAGGCTACAAAAATCACATTGGCTTATACCCGGGAGCCAATGGAATTGCAGCTTTTAAAGAAGAAATAGCCGTGTATAAACATGCAAAAGGCTCCGTCCAGTTCCCTTTGGATCAGCCGCTTCCTTTAGAACTCGTCAAGAGAATTGTAGAGTTTAAACTGAACATTAACCTTGAAAAAGCAGGCTTAAAAAAAGAGAAAAAGAAACAGGTATAGAGGTAAATAATTGAGGTTTTCACTTTTTGTTTTTGCCTTAAAACTTTTGACTTACTGCAACAAAAAAGCCGCATTTTCAGCGGCCTTTTTTATCGGTAGTTTTAAATGTCAATCGCTTCTCCATAAGCCATTGCTGTGGCTTCTTTCAAAGCCTCGCTCATGGTAGGGTGGGGGTGGATGGCGTTCAGTATTTCATGTGCAGTGGTTTCCAGTTTACGGGCAACTGACACTTCAGCAATCATTTCGGTTACGTTAGCACCTATCATATGTGCGCCGAGAAACTCACCATATTTTGCATCAAAGATCACTTTCACAAACCCTTCGGTGGCACCGGCTGCACTTGCTTTGCCACTTGCCATAAAAGGAAATTTGCCAACCTTCACTTCGTAGCCTGCATCTTTTGCCGCTTTTTCGGTGTAGCCAATGCTGGCTATTTCAGGTGTGCAATAAGTGCATCCCGGCACATTGTTATAGTCAATGCCTTCAGGCAAATGATTGTGTTTTTTCTCGTTGTAGGCAATAAATTCGGCGGTGTTCACGCCTTCTTTTCCGGCCACGTGAGCCAGTGCCTGCCCCGGCACACAGTCCCCAAGGGCATAGAAGTTGGGAACGTTTGTCTGGCCGTATTTGTCCACGACTATTTTGCCCTTCTCTGTTTTAATGCCCAGTTCTTCAAGGCCAATGTTTTCTATATTAGCAGCAATCCCCACAGCACTCAGCACAATGTCTGCTTCCAGGGTTTGTGTGCCGCTTTCAGTTTTCACAGTCGCCTTTACGCCGCTGCCCGATGCCTCCACTTTTTCCACGGTAGAATTAGTCATAATGGTAATGCCCTGCCGCTTATATTGTTTCTCCAGTTCTTTGCTGATCTCTTCATCTTCCACAGGCACTATTCTTGGCAAAAATTCTACAATGGTCACCTTGGTTCCCATGCTGTTGTAGAAGTAAGCAAACTCAACACCTATGGCGCCACTGCCCACCACTATCATGGTTTTGGGCTGTGTTGGCAGCGACATGGCTTCGCGGTAGCCGATCACCATTTTGCCATCAACAGGCAGGTTGGGCAACTGCCGCACACGGCTGCCCGTGGCTATGATGATGTGCTTCGCTTCAACCACCTGTTTGGTATTGTCCTGCGCGGTCACTTCCACTTGGCCTTTGGCAATTAATTTACCAAAACCCATAATCACATCTATCTTGTTCTTCTTCATCAGGAACTGTACGCCTTTGCTCATTTTGTCGGCCACTCCGCGGCTGCGTTTAATGACAGCATCAAAGTCATGTTGCGCACCAGTCACAGTAATTCCATAAGCCGAAGCATGTTTGGCATATTCATATACCTGCGCACTTTTTAGCAGTGCTTTGGTCGGAATGCATCCCCAGTTCAGGCAGACACCGCCAAGACTTTCCTTTTCTATAATCGCTACTTTCAAACCCAGTTGAGATGCACGGATAGCAGCCGGATAGCCACCCGGTCCGCTACCTAACACAATTACGTCGTAAGCCATAGTTTCTTTTATGTTGAAATGATAAATTGATATTTTTTCGCGGTGCAAAAATACTTGTTAGCAGCCAAACAACAAATACAAAAGTGGTTCACTCTCCAGGAGTGAGCCACTTTAAATATTGAGCTATTTTCAAATTAAGCCATTTTCAAATTAAATTCTTCCATCAGTCAAAAAGCACATTAGCTAATCGTAAAGCTAATCAAGGGTTGAAAAGTCGGTGAGAAATGACTCCAGAGGAGTCAAATATTTGTAGAGAAATAATTTCCAAAAAGTTTTCACAACTCCGTTAGGAGTTGAACATGCAATTTGTGATGCTCGATTCCTAAAGGAGTCGTAGAAATCGTTGGGGTATTTCTTATCCTACAAATCTGCCCGAATTCAGGCGGGTGTTGAACTCCTCTGAATTCCAACCCTTGATTAGCATCAGCCCATCAGCAAATCCGCCCATTTCCCTCCATTGTCAAAAAATTAAATTCTTCCATTAACAAATCAGCACGTTAGCACATTTTCTTTCATTTTCAAATTGAGCAATTTCCAAATTGAGCAATTTTTATTTATTTTGCTTTTACAAAACCTTAAAAATCAACAACGATGAAACTTTTAATCACCGCATTAGCCATCTATTTTTCACTAAGCGTTTGTGCACAGGATGCAACCATTAAAGACCTTCGGTCAGAAGCAACCCGAACTGTACAAAAAGACATTGACGACACTACCCAAAAATCCTGGACTCATGGCGGCAATGTCAACATCAACGGCACACAGGGATCATTAAAAAACTGGGCTGCGGGTGGCGACAAATTTTCGATGGCGCTCAATTCCAACATTCATTATTCCATATTTTATAAAAAGAAAAAGATCAATTGGGACAATACCGTTGACTTCAATTTTGGCTATTTGCAAAGCAGCAGTTTAGGCAGCCTTAAAAATGATGACCGGCTCGACTTGCTTTCAAAATATGGATACAATTTCAGCGGGAAATGTTACCTGACAGAATTGGTCAGTTTGCGTACCCAATTGTTTGATGGCTACACAATTTCGGATAACGACAAAACATTTTCATCGTCGTTCTTCTCACCCGGCTATCTGATTGTTTCTTCCGGGGTAGATTATAAGCCTTCGGCAAATTTGTCTGTTTATGTATCCCCCATTACCACCCGGTTTACAATCGTTGCACAAAACGAATTGTCAAAACAGGGTCTTTACGGCGTACCGGCAGGCAAACATGCCATCACCGATGTGGGTGCTTTTTCCATCGTCAACTGGACAAAAACAATCAACAAAAACATATCGTACCGTGGCAGGATGGATCTCTTTAGCAATTATCACAAAAACCCTGAAAACGTAGATATTTATGTAACCAATTATTTCTCTTTTAAGATCAGCAAATCATTTACCGCCAGTTACAGTCTTGACCTCATTTACGACGACGATGTGCGCCAGTTCGGCCCCAATGGCAACAGCCCCGGTCTGCAACTGAAAAGCCTGATTGGGCTTGGGTTTCAAATGAAGTTGAAGTAGGGTTGAGGGGTTGAGGGTTGAGAGTTGAGAGTTGAGAAAAACTTTAGTGAGATGCAATGGTATTTTTCAGGATAATTTAAAGAACTTAGTTGTTAATGCTAATCAAGGGTTGAAAAGTCTGTGAGAAATGACTCCGGAGGAGTCAAATATTTGTAGAGAAATAATTTCCAAAAAGTTTTCACAACTCCGTTAGGAGTTGAACATGCAGTTTGTGATGCTCGACTCCTAAAGGAGTTATAGAAATCAAAGGCGGAAAAAAAGACTTGTAGAAAGTACCCTCTTGGTTCATTGTTTTTTGAAAGACACTGAAATATGAAATGGAGGTAGGTTTTAATCACTTGCTATGATAACCGGTCCAATTGGCATTTGGCCACTATTTAAATACGCTTTTACTTTTGGTGTTAGCCGGGTCAATTCCTTGTACTGATTAATTGGGGCAGTTAAAACAAAAACCGTCATTGTGTATTTAGAAAAATTTATTGATGTTGCAGGTTTTTGTCAAAGGTTAAAAGGGTATTGAAAGAATTTTCAAGCAATAGCTTTAGCAACTCTCCATTTTTAATACCATTCCATTGTTTGTCTTCTCGCTGTAAATATTTCATGGTCTGAAAAGTCTGATTTGAGCCGTTTAGGCAGGTTTTCATCAAGCAACAGACGCATATAATTGGGCTGCATTTTTAGAAGTTAAAAACTTGTTTGCTATGTCCAGCAGTGCAACTGCCTGCTCTTTAGATACTGTTGGAAAATCGTCTAAAAATTCATCAAGGGATACTCCGGCTTCCAAATGGTCAAAGAGGCTTTCTACCGGAACACGGGTTCCTCTAAAAACAGGTTGTTCACTTAAAATGTCTTTGTCAATGTTGATAATCTCACTAATTTCCATAACGCAAATTTAATCAATTAAAGCTTTACAAGGCTGTTGATCTTTAACTTGAGCGGTCAACATAAATAATGATTGCAATGAGACAACTCTAACATTTTACCGGACGCAGTCCTGCATTTCATTATACAATTAAGTCCGCTTTGCTAAGACTTAAACCAGCAGGAGGGGCTACAAATTAGCTTCCACAAGCTATCTGCAAACTATATCTGCTACTGGAATTCCACCTTTGCCGGGCGGCGGTGGCGGTGCCGATTATAGTTATGTCTTCTATGGCAAGGGAGGCAGGGTTGTTATTCATTGATAACTTTTGGGGGATGGGTGGTTTACAATTTACACATGTCAATTGGGAAAAATACATAGATAAAAAGTCCTCGCTTGTTTCAGTGTTCACTGAAAATATGAAATGGAGATAGGTTTGTGAGCGGTAAGTTTAGAAACTGATTGTAGATTGTAAACAGGCTATTTTTTACTAGACACGGGTACTAAGGTTCATTTTATATCGAAGTTGCCTTACCGAATACTTCAATTAACGGGAGAAAAAGCAGACTGCATTTGGTCAAAATATCAATCCCTTCTGGTCACCAATTCGTCGTTAACCATCCATCCGGCGTTTCTAAATTTTTCTAAGTCATCCTTTACATTTTCTTCTAGAGCTGCAAAGCACAATAAATGTGTTGGGCGTGAAAAGCCGACATACATCATTTTTAGGGCTTCTCTATCTCTTGTTGCATTACACTTATGTCTTTCCTTAAAAAAGGGATTAGTATTGGGATTCTTTGGTTTAATACTTGATTTAATTTTAAGTATTTCATAGACAGGTCTACTGTATGCAGTTTCTACATACATGGTGGCACAATGGGTTTGACCTTTGACGGAATGGACGGAGGCTATTTCTATACCCAAAGGATTATTATTTTGGTCTTCCGTTGCTTGTGAGGGAATATGCTCAATAAAACTACCGATAAAATCTTTTGATTCTTGATTAAGTTCAAAATCAAACCACAACCTGAATTCTGCATTTATGAAAGTCACAATTGAGTTGTAAGTTTCTAAAGCTTTATTACGTACACTTAAATCAAAACTCCACTTGTACATTTTACCTTGGAAAAGTTCATAGGCTTTTAGAAAATTGTTTTCCTTTTTAAAGTCTTTAATTGCCTGAACCATTGAATCATTTGAAAAATAGCGATGAATTTGTTTTTGTCTATAAAACGATGGGTATTTTTCACCTTGGAGATATAGGATTTGTGATAGTGCATTGAGAATAGCTTTTTGCGAGGCTTTTAATGTTTTATCAGATTGGTTGAACAATTGTAAATACTCACTTAACGTTTTGAAGCTTTCTTTACTGCTATTTGATTGCTTAGAGTAGTTTGGAAATATATCTTTCAAACGCAGCTTTTCACCTGTTTTTGATTCATCATCTTCATCAACATTCCATTCACCATTCCATCCAATAATTTTAAAAGAGTTTTCAGTGGTTATTGGTATTTTACTGTTGTTGGCATGTTGATGGATAATTGATTCAAATTTCTTGAATAATTCTCCTTTGGTTGCATGATTAAACACTACCAATGTTGGTGGAATGTCGCCATTTGGTAGAACTTTTTTTCCTTCAACAACAAAGTTTTCGTTTTCATCATTAAGCGTAAAGTAATTGACCAAGTTGGCAATTGATTGAGTCAAGCGATTGGAGCCTTTTAAATAGCGGTCTTCAAACTTTGAATTGATTTCTTTTCTTGTTTTCCACTCACATTGTGTTTTGTCTTTTTTGCCAGGCTGAAAGATTGCCTGATTTTTATCTCCGATTCTTTGAATAATAGTAGGTGATGATTCTTGAAAAAATATTTTGTCAATGATTTCAATTTGATGTTGTTCTAGGTCTTGCATTTCATCAATAAAAACAAAATTGAAACGCTTTTGGAAAATTTTTGAAAGAAATGGATATTTGAAAAGAGATTTATCGGAAAGGAAATAACAATCATCGAAATGCAAAATACCATTTTGCATAATTTCGATTTTGCAATCGCGAATAAATTTAAAAATGCGCTCTTTTCTAACTTCACTTGTATTTTCAGTTATCCATTTTTGGGGAATTGTTAATTCTAATTCTTTATTTTTTAGGCCATCTACTAATGAATATTCACCATCTCCCTTTAATTTAAATCTGGCATCATAAAATATTTTTGGATTTTTTCTATTAAAATAAGCCACTTCTAACGATAACCGTTTTGATAATCTTTGAGTAATTTCTTTGCGGTACATTTCAATTGATACCTGATCAATTTTTTGGTGGTTAGTATTTGTAAAGTATGGAATTGCTAAGAATTTATTTACAAAACTCTGTATTGTTCCTACAAAGTTGGGGTATTCAAAAAGTGCAGGACAATGAGATTGTAATTTCTTTTTGATTTCATTTACTGATGAATTGGTGTGTGCCAACACTAAAATTCCACCGCCGTTTTCAAAGGGGAACTGTTTGGATAAGCAATACAGTTTTGCAAGTAAAGCAGTTGTTTTTCCGCTGCCCGGCACAGCTAATAAGTCGCACGTCTCCAAACATTCGATGAACTTCAATCTTTCCTCGTCAAAGGCTTCTCCGTAAATCAGTAATTTTTCAGCTTCTTCAATATGCTTTTGGTCGAAACTAATTTTCATTGGAAGGCATGTTTTATTGCTTTGACGAGGTAAGCAATTTCGGTATCTTTTTCTATTTGCTCTTTGGTTATTTCTGACTCTGCAATTAAATCGGCAAGATGAGCAGCTACTTCCACTTTGTCAATTTTTGTATGCCCTTCATCTTTTCTTAGCATACTAATGAACTTGTTTACCTCGAAAACTCCTTCCTTAAATTCTTCAGTCCTACTATGAACCATTGTGACAGCCTTTTTGAAGAAGGGGGAAAGCAATTCCGATTTGTATAATGACCATTCTAAAGTCCAGTTCTCTGGACGCTCAACTATTATAGATGATTCTGGAAATGCGGATTCGAGTTCTTTGAATTTTAGCAGCTTTTCTCCCTTTTTTGTACTATCAAATTGATTATTGCTCTTTTCTGGTCTGTTGTCTAAATCTGTTATTATAGCAACAGGAATTTCTAAACGCTTTCCATCATTTCTCAAGAAAATTTTAGCGAATCGCATGTATGCAGTGCTGCCCACATTTACAATAGAAACTTGTTTTGCAGTTAAATCAATTTTCAGTTTATCGGCGATAATCGGAATTAATATTTCTTCAGACCAACCTTCGACTAAAATAATTCCGTTTGCAAAAAACAAGTTCGCTTTCGTAACATCCAGAAACCTTTCGAGATACTTGTAGTCGTGTTTATCAAGTTTGGTGTAGTAATCAACTTTCTTTGGTTTGTCTTTTACAGGTTCTTCGCCTAATGGATATACATCGTTTTTGTAGCAGAGAATGAGATTGTGAAGCTTAACCTGGGAGGCAAGGTTGGGGCTGTGGGTAGTTAATATAATTTGGACAGGCTTACCACTGCCAGAAGTTTTCACTTCACTTTGTAAAGCCTTAATAATTTTCAATTGGGCTTGTGGATGTAAATGCGCTTCCAATTCTTCCACAAGGCACAATCTTAAACCGTCCCACTTTTCTCTTTTCAAATGAAGTAATTCGGCAGCCATGTATAGGCGATTTAAAGTGCCAAGGCCAGGATTGTTTTTATCCAATATCGCTAAGGAAATTTTTTCTAGAATGTTAGTTATTTCGGGGTCACCAAGCGAGAAATTACTTTTGTGCAAATCATTAATAAACCGTTCTAAGAAGTTGTCAATTGTAGTTTTGATGTTGCTTTTCTCAACATTTTTAAACCAGTCTGCAATGAATGAATTTACCTTTACGAATTCCTCAACGAATTCATGTTTTTTGTCGGTCTTTTTTGTTTTAAAAGACTTGTGTTCTTTTAGTATTTGAGATAGGCGAGAGTTCTTCTTTTCAATTAAATCTGATTTCGCATCCCGCAATGCTTTTAGATAGGTTGTTTTCAGATAGTCTTTAGCTTCCGCTGTAAGTTGATGCCCTGTTTCATCCATGCCTGCTTTAACTTCCGCAGGTAAAATTCTGTCTTCATTTCTTTCTACCTGATATATCAAGCGAAGTATGGGTTTTGCATTTTCTTTCTCACCGTCCCATCCAAGCCATTCTATAAAATTTTTGGCCTCATTTTCTTCCAGTCCCTTTATAAGAAGTTCAATCCTAAGCTTTGTTTCATCATTATGAAAGTCCTCTTTCTCAACTTTAATCCATTCGTAAGAATGAGTTTTTAAAACCAACTTAATGGCGTCAACAATTGCCGTTTTACCTGAATTGTTTTCACCGATAAGCACATTTAAGCCGTTGTGAAAGGGGACTATTAAATCCGGCTTTGTAAGGTCAAAATTTTCGGAGCCATATTTTCTAAAATTCCAAAGGGTGAGTTGGGAAATGTACATGTACTATGTTCAGATATTTTACCTATACCGGATGTTATAAAAAGCAAGTTTAATAATGCCCCAGTCCTTAAAAATGCAGGATTATCCCCAGCCACAAATAGAATATCATAAAAAGCTTTCTCACATTACTTTACAAACTTATCTTTGTAGCCTTTAAATTACCCTAATATATTTCACCCTGCTAAGCTACATAAGATTTCTATATGTAAATCGTTTCTCTAAATTATTCTTAAATTATTTTTTAATAATAGCTAAAAGTTGCGTTGGTATAACTTAAACCAGTTACACAATTGGAAGGATTGTTAATTAAATTCTTCACTTTTTCTTTAGTTGTTCCGACCTTTCAGAAGTTGCTTCCGACCTTTTAGAAGTTGGTTCCGACCCTTTAGTAGTCCGTTCCGACCTTTTAGCAGTCCATTCCGACCCTTTAGCAGTCCGTTCCGACCCTTTAGTAGTTGCTTCCGACCCTTTAGCAGTCCGTTCCGACCTTTTAGCAGTCCGTTCCGACCCTTTAGAAGTTGCTTCCGACCCTTTAGTAGTCCGTTCCGACCCTTTAGCAGTCCGTTCCGACCTTTTAGAAGTTGCTTCCGACCCTTTAGCAGTCCGTTCCGACCCTTTAGTAGTTGCTTCCGGCCTTTTAGTAGTTGGTTCCGACCCTTTAGTAGTTGGTTCCGACCATTTAGTAGTGGCTTCCGACCCTTTAGCAGTCCGTTCCGACCCTTTAGCAAATGTGTTAAAAAAAACTAAAATCGGCGTAGTCTCAACTCTCAACCCTCAACTCTCAATCGAAAAACCCTCAACTCTCAACCCTCTCAATCTTAAACAAACTATATTTGCATCACAACGATTTGCCTGCAAAACACAATCCTAAAACCAACCACCCATGCAGGATGCAAGCAACCAACATTTTATTCAGCCCGATGTTCACAAGCCCCGCATCAAGGTCTGCGGCATGACAGATCTTAAGCAGATGCACCAGTTGGGCGACATGGGCGTTCAGTTTGCGGGAATGGTTTTCTACCACAAATCTCCACGGTTTGTCATGCGCCATTTGCAGGGGTGGGAAGTGAAAAAAGCAAAGCTGAAAGTGTTTAAAATAGGCGTGTTTGTCAATGCTTCTTACGACGAAGTCCTTAACCATGTTGACAATTACGGCCTTGACATGGTGCAGCTTCACGGCGATGAAACACCTTATCATTGCGCAAAACTATCCGATTACATTTCCGTTATCAAGGCATTTAGAATTGTAGAAAACGACCACATAGAGTGGAAGATAAAAGACTACTACGAAGGCACAGACATGTTCATGTTTGATACCGAAGGCGTAGGTACAGTTCCCACAGGCCGCAAATTGAACTTTGCACGGCTAAAAGGTCTAAGCATCCACAAACCCTTCCTCCTCAGCGGCGGCATTGAATCTGGCGATGAAACCGCCATTAAAAAACTGATGAAAGAACCTGTTGCAAAAGACCTGTTTGCCATAGACATCAACACGAGGTTTGAATTGGTTCCCGGCATAAAAGACATGGAAAAAGTGAGGACGTTTGTGGAGAAGATGAGGGAGTAGGTGTAAAGTGTTAGGTTTTAAGTGTAGAGTGTTAATTGTGAATGGCGTTATTGTATGAATAGCCAATTATTCTTTGCGAAGCAAAAAATCCCCGCCTGAACGGTAAGTCGGGCAGGCATTATCAATCCATAAAAAAATCCTGCTAATCCTTCAAATCTGTGTCTTCCGTGTTCTATAATACAATTCAAATTGATTCCGTTGTGAATTGTTAGGTGGACATCCATTACCCATTATTCATTGTTCATTTACGGCAGGAGTTTTTTAGTCTTTTAAAAACTTCCATCAATTAGCTTTTAAACCGATTTACCTTTTAAATTTGCACAACTTAAAAAGCGGTCATGATTGATATAAAAGTTCCAACAATTGGTGAGTCCATCACAGAAGTTACATTGATTAAATGGGTGAAAAAAGACGGCGAATATGTGGACAGAGATGCAGTGATAGCCGAGTTGGAAAGTGAAAAAGCCACTTTTGAAGTCAATGCCGAGCAGGCAGGTATTTTGAAAACAAAAGCCGCCGAAGGAGATACTCTTCACATTGGTGACATACTTGCCATCATAGACGAAACCGCACAAAAAGCTTCAGGCGAAAATGCAGAGCCAGCTCCTGCAAAAGCCGCTGAAGCATCACAGCCTGCGGCACCTGCTGCTGCCACAGAAGAACCAAAAGCTGTTGCTTCCGGCAAGGGTTTGATTGATGTAAAAATCCCCACCGTAGGCGAATCTATTACCGAAGTGACACTGCTGAAATGGATAAAAAAAGAAGGCGACCTGGTGCGCCGCGATGAAGTGATTGCAGAACTGGAAAGCGAAAAAGCCACCTTTGAACTCAATGCCGAAGAGGCTGGAAAACTATCTACCAAAGCCACCGAAGGTGATACTTTAAAAATAGGCGACATCATCGCCACCATTGACAGCGATGTGGCTGTGGGTGCTGAAGATAAATCTGTGAAACCTGCTGACAGCAGGTCTTCTGAGGCAAAACCTGCTGCACAGGCGGCTGCTAACCCCTCTCTGGAGGAGAGGGGCAGGGGTGAGGCTGATGTGAAAGCGACACCCGTTGCAGCGGCCATTATTGCCGATAAAAAGCTGGATGCAAGCAGCATTAACCCAAGCGGTTATCACGGTAAAATTATGAAGGACGATGTGATGCAGGCATTGGCCAATCCGGGTAAAAAAGCTGCGGCAGGGCAGGAGCTGTTTAGCAGAAATGAGCGCAAAGAAAAAATGAGCAACCTGCGCAAAACCATTAGCCGCCGGTTGGTGGAAGCAAAGAACACCACCGCCATGCTCACCACGTTTAACGAGGTGGACATGAGCCGCATCATGGCTTTGCGAACACAGTTCAAAGATAAGTTTAAGGAAAAGCACGGAGCCAACCTTGGCTTCATGAGCTTTTTTACCAAAGCCGTCTGCTATGCCTTGCAGGAGTGGCCTTCTGTCAATGCTTATATAGACGGCGACAGCCTTATTTTCCATGATTACTGCGACATATCTATTGCGGTGTCCGCACCTAAAGGTTTGGTGGTTCCCGTAATCCGCAATGCAGAAAGCCTGAGCATGGCCGGGATAGAAAAAAAGGTGGTGGAACTTGCCACAAAAGCCCGTGACAACAAACTGAGCATGGAAGAAATGCAGGGCGGCACATTCACCATTACCAACGGTGGCGTATTTGGTTCACTCATGTCCACACCCATCATCAACATACCCCAAAGCGCCATACTCGGTATGCACAAAATACAGGAACGCCCAATGGCCATCAACGGGCAGGTGGTCATTAAACCGATGATGTACCTCGCTCTCAGCTACGACCACCGCATCATAGACGGAAGGGAAAGTGTGAGCTTTTTAGTAAGAGTAAAAGAATTGCTTGAAACCCCGGAACTATTGCTCTTTGGCAAAGACCCGGTGAAAACATTGCTGGAATTGTAAAATAATTTTTTTGGGAAATCGTATGGAATGGGAAAATTAAATTTTACTTTATCACTCTTACAAACCTCTCCAATTCCATGATTTCCACAGAGGAAAACACATCGTTGTTCATGTATTTCGATTGAAGAAAAAGCACCCTTTTGTGTTCCGGATATTTTGCCAGGATCTTCTCAATCATTTGCCCTGTTTTCTCATCTTTCTCATACAAAGGTTTGCTGGCGGGAAGGTCAGACTTGTAGCGGGTGGGCATTTTCTTAATAATAGCTTCCACAGTAGCCAGCTTGCCTGGTGACAATCCCGGAATTTGGGAAGCCTTACCATAAATGCCCTGCAATTGTTTTTTACTAAGGCTTCCACGCTCACCATATTGCTTGTATAAGCTAATGACAAAAGTAGAAGTAGGGTAGGCCAGAATACATTCTTCCAATATTTCGTTAATGATGTCCAAGGGTGGTTTATTGGTTTATTGGTTAATTGGTTAATTGGTTAATTGGTTCTTCTTAATACTAAATACTTAATACTAAATACTTTCATGCAACTTATGGTTTTGTTTCAGTGGTAATACAACGTAAAAACCGGCACCTTCATTTTTCTTTCCTTCAGCATAAATTATACCTTTATGGCGTTCGGCAATTTTTCTGCAAAGGGACAAACCCAGTCCTGTGCCTTCATAATGGTCTTTGCTGTTTAAACGTTTAAAAGTATTGAAAATAATAGTGGCATCATTTTGATCAAAACCGATTCCATTGTCTTTTAAATGTATGCTGATATATGATCTCGCTGAATTGGTAGGTGGCAGCAGTTCCGGCAAGTCGGAACCTTTAATTATTTGCGACGAAACCCTGATGATTGGCGGCACACCTGGTTTGCAAAACTTCAACGAATTATAGATCAGGTTGTAAAAAAGCTGGTGAATGAGAACCGATGCCCCTTCGAACTGCGTAAAGGTTTCATAAACTATCTGCCCTTTTTGCATTGCTATAAAAACTTCAAGGTCTGACTTTATGTTGTTTAAAATGTCTTCCAGTTTTATCAATTCTACAGGCTGTTCGGAAGCATCAAGGGTTGAATATTTTAGCACACCTTCTATCATGCTGTTCATGCGTGTAACGGCATTGTTGATCTTTTCCAGGTAATCTTTTGCCTTTTCGGGCAATTGAAAATTGAGTTCGTTTTCCAGCCTGCCGGCAAACATTCTTATTTTGCGCAGCGGCTCTTTGAGGTCGTGGCTGGCCACATGGGCAAATTGCTGAAGATCGTCATTAGACCTTGTCAGTTCCTGGGTTCGCTGATCTACCAGTTGCTCCAGATTGGCAGCCATCGTCTTCTGGTCATGGATGTCTGTGCATGTACCAAACCATTTAGTAACAATACCATTTTGGTCTTTAATGGGCAAGCCTTTGCCTAAAAACCAGCGATATGTATCATTGACTTTATCTAAAAACCTGTATTCGATTGAGTAATCCTCGCCGGTTTTTACTGAATGTGACCATATATCAAGTGTTGGCTGCACATCATTGGGGTGAAGAACCCGGGTCCACGATATATCTCCTCCGCCTTGCTCTTCTTCAAAACCCGTGAACTGGTACCACCGGGAATTGAAATAATCAACATAACCATCGGGTCGTGCTGTCCAAATGATCTGCGGAACCAAGTCTGCCAGTTGCCTGAACCTTTCCTCGCTTTCTTTCAGTTTGGTTTCTATATTTTTTTGTTGGGAAATGTCCTTAAAAAACCAGGCCCAGCCATATTTTACACCTTCTTCGTCAATCACAGCTTTGCCATAACGTTCAATAATTCTACCGTCTTTAAATTTCACTTCTTCTCTTTCCGCTTCGGTTGTGTGCCTGTAGTAATAGTTGACTTGTTGCAAATAAACTTCGCTGTCTGCTACCTGTTCTAAAACTTCAGCAATGATTGAATCATTATCATAAAGTTGTTCGGCAGATTTAGGTAGTTTCCACAATTCTAAAAAATGCTTGTTGTACGATAGAACTTTTCCTTTCACTTCATCTATGACCATAATTGCATCTGCTGTCGCTTCATTTTGCGCTTCCAGCAAAGCTGTTCTATATCTCAGGTTTTCTTCGGCAGACTTTTCCCTGGTAATGTCTTTGTTGATTGCGACAGCACCTATCACATTTTCATTACTATCTTTTATCAAAGCAACGGATGCAAGAATATAAAGCAGGTACCCATCTTTATGTGATTGCTGAACTTCGCCCTGCCAGTTTAAATTAGCATCCAACTTTTGTTTTGACTTGGTTCTTTCATTTGTTTCTAAAAAAATTGTTTTCAAAATACTATCTGCAGCTTTACCTATAACTTCTTCTTTTTTCCAGCCGTATATTTTTTCGGCACCCTTATTCCAGCTCGTAATTACAAAAGCCGGGTTGGTGCCTATCACAGCATCTGCAATGTTCAAAGTCAGAACATCAAGATAATTGAGTTTGATTTCTGCATTTTTTCTTTCTGTAATGTCAGGAGAAATTAGGACAATTCCTCCGTCAGCATTGGGATAAGCGTGCATTTCGTACCAGCGGTCTCCAAACTTTTCTTCACAGGTTTTGCTCAAACGTTCTTTCATTACTTGTTTGAGCAGAGTGGCAGAGTTGGTCGCTGCAATGTCGGGCCACACATCCCAAACTATTTTGTTAAGCATTCTTGCAGCATCCAGGCCAAAACTGAGAAACCTTTGCGCATCCACATGTCCAATGTATTCAAACCGGAAATCTTTATCAAGAACAATAAATCCGTCGCTGATGCCATTTAGGATCATTTGAAGCCAGTTCTTTGTTTTCAACAATTCTTTGTTAGCCGCTTCAGCTTCTTTTTCCTGCAATTTTGTGGAGTGGATATTTTTGGTGAGGCCATACCATTTTTCAATTTCCCCCCGATCATTTTTTAAAGGGAAAGCAGTGCTTTCAAACCATTCAAAAGTACCGTCCTGCAATTGAAGCCGATGTTCTTTTTTATAAGGCATACCCTGGCTGACAGCATCCTTCCACATTTGCCTGGTAGAAAGCAAATCATCAGGATGCAAAAGACGGCTACATTGCCACCGGCCATCCGGCAATCTTTCTGCTTTTACAAAGTTTACAATTTTTTGATTGCAGTAAACAATGTAACCATTGCTGTCGCTAAGCCATATCAGGTGGGGCAATGTCTCTGCCACGTCTAAAAAATTCAAATTTTCGGGCTTTGCAAAATTGTCCGTTTGACTATTATACTTGTTTTTGCTATTCTCCCCTCCTAAAAAATGTTCACTCATTCTTCGATTTGTTTAGGAATCTAAGTTAAATTAACACATATTTGTAGTATCAACCTAATTTTTTATTTTGCAGTAACCCTTAAAAAAATCCATTAATGAAAATTGTTGACAAATATATTCTTTTTGCAGACGATGATGTAGATGATCAGGATCTTCTTAAAGAGGCTTTCGATAATATTGATATCAATTTAAAAATAGAAATTGTTTCATTAGGCAAAGAAGCGATTTCATTTTTAGAATCAAAAAAAGATGATGATTTGCCGGCTTTGATTCTGCTTGACTATAATATTCCGGATATGACAGGTGCAAAAATCATAAACATCCTTTCAGAAAATAAGCGGTTTTCCAAAATACCTAAAGTGGTTTGGAGTACCTCCAATTCACCATTTTATAAGAAAGTAAGTTTGGAAGCAGGCGCAGATTTTTATTTTGAGAAACCCGTTACATACAATGCCGTTTTGGAGTTGGTCATGCAACTGTCGAAAATGGTAAAATGAAGAAGACTCCGTCATTACAAAACTACCGGTTCAGTATATTTCTTGTAAAATCATGAACAAGTTTTCCCTTGTAAGTGATCAGGCAACCCTTCGTAATTTCTTCTTCCGGTTGATCTTTCAATCCGTTTTTGTCTGCCAGGTGCACCAATAATGTGCTGATGTTTTGTGCATACAATTCGCTTGCATTAGCAGCTACCAGCGATGGCAGGTTGGCTTCCCCTATAATGGTAACTCCGTGTGCAATAATTGTTTGGTTATACTTGCTTAATTCGCAATTGCCGCCGCTTTCTACCGCCATGTCCAGTATGACTGAGCCTTGTTTCATGGATTTTACCATGTCTTCCGTTACCAGTACAGGTGCTTTTTTGCCCATGACCAGTGCAGTGGTAATGATGATGTCTGCATCTGCTACATGCTTACTGACCAGCTCTTTTTGTTTTTGCAAATAGTCTGCTGATATTTCTTTTGCGTAGCCACCTTCGGTTTTCACTCCTTCGCCCTGCACCTGCAAAAAACGGCCACCCAGTGATTCTACCTGCTCTTTTGTTTCGGGTCGCACATCACTCACCTCAACCACAGCACCCAATCGTTTGGCGGTAGCCACAGCCTGGAGCCCGGCCACCCCGGCACCAAAAATGAGAATGCGGGCAGGAGTAATAGTACCTGCTGCTGTCATCATGAGCGGAAAAATTTTGCCTAAAGCATTGGCAGCCACAATAACGGCTTTGTAGCCTGCCAGGTTGGACTGTGAGCTTAATGCATCCATTTTTTGTGCACGGCTGATTCGGGGGACTGCATCCATTGAAAACGCTGTAACAGATGCTGCAAGCAATGCATCTACAATTGCCGGAATTGTGTAGGCAAAGAGGAATGAAATGGTTGTGCTGCCCGGTTTTAAGTGCTGTATTTCTTCAATTGAAGGAGCATTTACCTTTAAGAAAATGTCGGCATTTTTGAGCAGGCTCACCTTATTTTCTTCAATAATAGCCCCTGCAGTTTCATAAGCAATGTCAGTAAACCCTGCATCTAATCCGGCATTTTTTTCGATGCTGCACACAAATCCTGCTTTAATCAATGATTTGACAATAGCTGGAGTAAGTGCGACTCTTTTTTCCTGCTCCCGGGTTTCTTTTACAACAGCTATTTTCAAATGTGTTTGTGATTGATTGTTTTAAAATGAACCCACAACAATTCTCATGCAGCCATTGGCCGGAGATACTTTTATCCCCTTAACGTGGGTAGGTTCGGTTTCCCTTCCCGCAATGGAATATTTATGGCTGCGCAGGTAAGATTCAATTTGCGCCAATGCCTTCTTGTTATTGCCGTCTGCGGTACTGTGCAACTGCACGCATTTGATGTAAATCGCATTATCATCACCCGTTTTTTCAATTCTGGTAACCAATTGACTCAACTCGTCATCAGACATTATTTTGTCGGGTGCATGGTTGACGGGTATTTTTTTAACTGTCTGCACTTTCGCCACCGGTTTTGGTGACACACTTGTAGAGACAGATGCCGGAACTGTTTTTACAACCGGGGTGGCTTTCACCACAACAGGCTTGGGTGCAGGTTTTGCCAGCACTACTGCTGGTTTAGGCATGGGTGCAGGTTTTGCCACTACAACAGCAGGCTTAGGTTGTACAATCGGTTTAGGAATTATTTTTTCCACTGGCTTGGGCAATGGTTTCGGCAATTCTTTCACAACTGGTTTTTGCACAGGTACTGCTACGGCTTTTGGCACAGTATTGCTCACCAAAGGTTTTGTTTTTTTCTCAGCGTTGTTTTTTTCAGAAGTATTATATCCAACTGAATTATTAGCCGAGGATGTATTGGAGCTATCTGCTACTTTATCTACTTTAGCAATGTATGACGAATCCATTTTCGCTCCTCCCATTCCATTATAATCTTCGCTGGTAAACAGCAGGTACATGACACCGCCAACACCTCCGATTCCAAATATCCAAGCAAAAATGACTGCCCATGTGAATTTTCCGTTTTGATTAGCTTGTTTCATAAATAACCTTTTCAATTCTTTTAAAAAATGTTAGAAAAAGGCCTTAAAAATTTCAGGGTTTAGGGTTGTTGAAATTTTTTTCAGGCAATTCGTTTTTTATTCTTTCCAGGTTTTTTCACCTTTTTTCATTTTTTCTATTGTCGCAACAAAATCCCCTTTTTCTTCTTCGCCTACCATAGAGAGTCCTTTTTGCTCCCAACTGATGGCTTCATCTTTTCTACCCATCCTGTACAGTAGGTTAGCATAGGTATCAATGTAAGCAGACTCTTCTTTTTCACTGATTGATCTTTTGCTCCATTCCAGCGCATCCTGCACACAAGTCATGTCTTTACAATTTTCAAATACTGTCCATGCAAAATCGTTCAATTGTACTGCAGTTGCTTTCTCCCCATATTTATTCATGTAGTCACGCACGGCTGTTTGAAAATGCTCCCAATCGTGGTTTTTTTGGTAGTAAGCAACTTTGCCGCCTGCAATGGCTTCATCCGCATGTTTCGGATACTTTTTTGAAATGGATAAGTAAAGGGCTGTCCAGTTTGCGCCGGTTGTATTTTTTGTTTTAAAAGATGGATAGATCTCATCCTTTTTAATGATTTCAAGAATCAGGTCTGTGGCTGCAGTGTTTTTTTTCACTTCATTCAACTTTGTTTCATTTGCCAGTAAAACAGCAAAACCTACGTCTTTACTGCTTTGGGTAAAATGGAAAATGAAATCCATGTTTTCATCAGTCAAAAACTCTTTTTGTGTAGCCAGGTAGTCGTTGCTGACCAGTGTCATATTTTCAGATTCATAAGCATCGTCGGCTGCATAGGCCAGTTTTTTCAGAAAATCAGCTTCTTTTTTACCATTGCGATATTGGCTAAGCATTGAATAATACTGGGTGCTTTCATCAAGTGCGTTTTTGGCTTTCGTGTTCAGTTCATCTGCTTCCATGGAGCCAACCACACGATGAACAAGCTTGCCACCGGGTGAAAAAAACAGGAAAGTCGGGTAAGCTTTTACTTTATAATCTTTTGAAATGGCACTTGCATCTGCATACCATTTTTTCACATCAGCGTTGTCTTTGGCGGAAGTGTCCATTTGCACTTTTACATTAATGAAATGGCTGTTAAACAATTCACCCACCTGCTCTTGCGGAAATATTTTGGCTGCCATGTATTTGCAAGGGCCGCACCATGTGGCAAAGGCGTCAACAAAAATATACTTGTTTTCTGTTTTTGCTTTTTGAATAATTTGTTTCCACGATAAGCTGTGTTGAAACTTGATCCCCTGCTGACCAATAGATAGGAGAGGAACGAAAAAGAAAATGAATAAGATTTTTTTCATGAGTTAGCTTTTCCTTTATTCAGCCAAATTATTGAATTTTGGCTATTTAAAGTTCTATTTCTTTGCAAGGCAAAAGAAATAGGGCGATTATTTTTTTAATCACTTGAATTTTATAGACATTTCTATTTGATTTAAAGTTGCAGTTTCATCTTTTTTTAATCAGAAGCAGTTTAACCTGCGCTAAAATGGGTAGTTCTTAAGCTATCGTTTATAACATGAGTTTTATTCTTCAGGAAATAATCAGAAAAAATGTGATAGAAATGTCTAAAGAAAAAGCAAAATCAATCTCAATCAATGATTGCTCTATTTTATTAGATAAAAATGAAAATGCTTTCGGATCGCCGTTGATCAAGTGGTATAACCGCTATCCGGCAGTTGAACCGGTTTTGGTGAAGGCCGCCATTGCAAATATTAAAGCTTTAAATCAAGAAAACATCCAGTTGGGAAACGGCAATCATGGATGCGTGGATCTTTTGTTTCGTTGTTTTTGCGAAGCTGGCAAAGACAATGTAGTTGTATGCCCGCCTGCGGATGAGTTATACAAATCAGTCGCCCAAATAAATGATGTGACCGTGAAACAAGTGCCGCTTCTTGACAATTTTCAATTAGATATTCTCCACCTTGAGAGTGTAACAGATGCCAATACTAAAATGATTTTTATTGCTTCGCCAAATGGCATAACGGGCAACGCAATGGACAGGCGGGACATAGAATTGATCCTCAACAATTTCGATGGATTGGTAGTGATTGATGAAACCTACATTAATTTTTCCCGGCAAAAATCTTTTGCTTCAGAACTCGCTGATTATCCAAACCTGGTCTTGCTGCAAAACTTTGACATTGCCTGGGGGCTGGCAGGGTTGGGCGTTTCCATGCTTTTTGCCTCAGAAGAGATCATTTCAATTTTGCAAAGCATTCAACCGCCACATCCTATTAACACGCCAACACAGGAACTATTACTGAAGGCTTTGGACGAAGTGGGTATGGTGAACGATATGATTAAAGAACTGGTGCAAATGCGTGTTGCCTTAAAAGTAGTTTTGATAAAATTTCCTTTCATTGAAAAAGTATATCCTTCCGATGCTAATTTTTTATTGGTAAAAATGACAGATGCCAAAATGGCTCATGAATTTTTAACGGGAAAAAGGATAGCAGTCAAAGACGTAAGTCATTTGCCCCAATGCGAAAATTGTTTGCGCATCACAATCGGTACTGAAGATGAAAACACGAAATTAATAGAGGCCTTGGTCGTCTATCATGACCACAACCAACAATCAGTTTAAAAAAATGAAAATAATGCTTTGCCGATAGTTCATCGTTTCCACATTATCAGGCTTTGCCAAATAGTTTATACCCCGCCAATCCTACAACTTCTTTCAACAAACCCTGCCACTCGCTGATGACATAGAGTTTTGGAACCAGGAAATCGTCCCAGGAAAATTTTCTTTCCAACACTTCATAATTGCATGGATATGGCACGACGGAAAGACCTGCTTTCTTAAAAACCCTTGTTGCCCGTGGCATGTGCATGGCAGATGTGACCAGCACATAAGGAGGGGAGAGATGAATGGAATCAATTTTTTGTTTGGCAAAAACTGCATTTTCAAACGTATTTCGTGATCGGCCTTCAATAATTATATCTGCTTTGTCAATCCCCAGTTCAGCCATTCGGACGAATATATAGGCAGCCTCATTCGGCTGGTCTTTGTTAATGTTTCCTGCGGCAATGACAATCTTTTTTATCACACCTGTTTTATACAAAGTGCAGATGGCTATCAGCCTGTCTGAAGATGTATTCAGGTAGCCATTACCATATTTATCGAAACTGCACAAGCCGCCCAGCAAAATGCCCGCCTGGTATTGCTTAGTAAGCTGCACTTGTTTTGGCTGCCATGCGTTGGCGAGTTTTGTGTATAAAAATTCATTTCCAAACACAAACACAAAAGTGACCAGGACAATGGTTAGCCTCTTCTTTGTGCGGGGCGATTTGGCAAAAAGCCGCCATGCAAACAAAACGATGAGCCAGATGTCGGGTATGATGAAAAAGCCGATTAACTTTGAGAAAAATAAAAACATGTCAGAGTAGTTTATGTGCCTTTTGGAACAATAATGTTGAGTTGCGCCTGAAGTATTTTTGCATTCACCTTTTGCACTTTTCCTATATACTCTCCATCTACCTGGAAGTGCATTCTTTTTTTAGTTTGAATAATGACTTTATTTGTTTGAATCACTTCTATGTGGTCCGGGCTGAATCCCGATGGGTTCAGCCACATTTTAAGCAAAGTAAGCAGACCAATTTGTTTAATGATCACCACTTCAAAAAGGCCATCATAAAGATCGCCTTTGGGATTAATGACTGCGCCTGTTCCGTATTTGCTGGCATTGGCAATCACCACCATGAGCGTATTTCGTTTCAGTACCTGGTCGGCTGTACAAATGTTTACCCACATATTTTGTCTTCTGAAAAAAACCTTCAACGCCAGTTTTGCATAACCCCATTTTCCACGCAGATTATCCTGCTCAAAATATTTGATCAGTTGCGCATTCAGCCCAATGTCGCTCAGGTGAATGCAGAGTATGTTGTTCACCATCAACACATCGGCTCTTTTTATTTGCCCGTTTTTCAGCAGGGTGAGCGCATCATTCATGTCTGTGGAAATGTTCAGTTCTTTTGCCATTCCATTGGCGGAGCCTGCGGGAATAATGGCGAGATTGATGGACGTTCCCAATATTTTTTTTGCTACCAGAGATATAGTGCCATCGCCACCTACAGCCGCTATGGTTGCAGGCTTCAGGAGCACGATACTCTTATCTAATTCATCGCCATCATTCAATCCCGTCATTTCATAAAAATGAACCGACCAAGGCAAAGTTTTGCAATAGTTTTGTATGAGCAATTGGTGATTTTTTTTCTCACTGCCCGCTTTGGGATTGATGACAAACAATATATTTGGCATGGTCGTTTCAGTCATTTCCATTTCAATATTGTTTTGGCAAACAGTTGATTATGCAGGATAAAGCCGTTTTAAAAGTGAATGATAAAATTGATTTTTTATTTGCGAAAATAAAGAAAGCATTCCTGCAAATATTCCGCCTCTGTGGTCAGCCTGTTGTCAAGGTCTATCATGGCTATGGCAGCGCAGACAAAATTGTGGTGTTTGGCCATGTATTTAGCCTTAGTCCTTTGCCCCGAAAAAAATACAGAAAAAACTTTTGGACCAATGCTTTTGCACTGCTGCGGTCTTTCATGGTTGTGCCTGTGAAGGATGCATCTGTTGTTCTGCACTGGCAGGGAAAATTGTGCAAAGCCACCACAGCCCGTGATGGGTTTTTCAGGTTGGAATGTCCGGTCTCTTCTGCTGTGCCGCCAGGTCTGCACAAGGTGAAAGTCAACTACATAAAAACGAACAAAACCAAACCAAACATTGTGGCCGAAGGCACAGGGTGGGTGGTCATTCCACACCCAAGCCAGCTTGCTTTCATCTCCGATATTGATGACACTTTCCTGGTGTCGCACTCCAGCAACCTCCGCAAAAAATTGTATGTTTTGCTCACTAAAAATGCGCACAGCCGCCGTCCGTTCGATGGGGTGGTTAATCATTATCAGCTACTATCAAAAACACAAATGAAAGAAGACGGAGCAAACCCTTTTTTCTACGTGTCCAGCAGCGAATGGAATCTTTACGATTTCATTAAAGAGTTTTGCAGAACAAATCATTTGCCCGAAGGCGTCTTTCTACTCAGCCAGTTAAAACGCTTTAGCGAAGTCTGGAAAACGGGTGGCACCAAACATTCCACAAAGTTTATGCGCATTGCCCGTATCATGGAAATGTATCCCCATCACCACTTTGTTTTGTTTGGCGACGACAGTCAGATGGATCCCACCATTTATGCAAGCATTATTGAGTATTTTCCCAACAGGGTGGTTTGTGTCTATCTGCGGCATGTGTATGAAAAGAACATCAGCAATGTAAAAGAACTGATTAAAAAAATAGAAACTGCCGGTGTGCCTGTTTGTCATTTTGAACATAGCAGGGAGGCAATTCAGCATTCTTATGAAATTGGGTTGCTGAAGGATTATATCGGGACTTAGTATTTTGAAAAATAGAAGAAAATGATGTGTAAAAAGCTTAAAAGAATATCAGTAAATTGTACAAACAAGATACGATAAATAATAAAAGCTAAAATAAACTTGTCTGCACATCACCTTCGCTTTGTTTTGACTCCCATTCCATTTCCACATTTTTACTGAAAGCAATCAGTTTGTTGCCGATTGCTTTCCATCCCATCACCTCAATAAAGCCGTTGATGGGCATTTTTTGTTTTCCTGTCTGGGCTTTTAAAATCAATACAGGTTCTTCATCGGTGGTAATGGTTTCCAGCCGGTTTCCTTTGCCTTCTTTAATAAAAAGAAACTTGGATTTTAGAGTTGTTGTTTCTATTTTGAACCGTTTAATATTGAATTGATTTTTTTCGGCATCCAGGTAAATAGCAGTAATGATTTTTTCCGGGTTGAACTTTTCGATCAGTAATATTTTGTCGGCATCAAAGCGTTGTGTAAGTTCAGTATCAGTCAATTCATAATTGCCATCGTCTGTTATTACCAACAATTTTTCTTCTTCAAATGTGCCGAGGTATTCACCTTTTTCCTCGTTGTTTAGCCGGCCAAACTTGCTATCGAACCAGAGTTTGCGCCCAGTCAAAGTACTACGGCCGGCTTCCTTAAATTTCACAGACCTTATCTGATGTTTAGTCACCTGGTTGCCAATGCTGCTACGGCCTTTGATGTCTAATTCTTCAAACGCAAAATCAAACTCTTTTTTCTTGGAAGGACTGTTGGGGCTCAGGATAATCTTCACCACTTCGGCCTCGCCGTTGTAGTTGGCGGTGAAATAATGGATTCGGCTTTTGTCAGCTCCTTTGGTGAGGTCATATTCTTTGTCACGGGTAATGCCGGTCACATTGAACCGCTTGGCATAGCTGATGCCGGAGCCACCATCAACATAAATGACATTGTAAGTAGTCCGCTCATCATTCTTCTGAAACACCGCCGCATGGATGATGTCTTTACCAATAAAAACTTTGTCTGCCACCCTTACGACTTTCATTTTCCCCGCCTTAGTAAACACAATAATATCATCCAAATTGCTACACTCGGCTATCAGTTCATCTTTCTTCAAACCCAGGCCAATAAAGCCTTCTGCACGGTTCATATAGACTTTGGTATTTGCGACGGCCACCGTTCTTGCAGTGATGATGTCGAATTGTTTCAGTTCCGTCTTCCGTTCTCTGCCTTTGCCAAATTTTTTAAGTAGATCTTCATAATACGCAACAGCATAGTCGGTCAAATGCTCCAGGTGGTGCTGCACTTGTTTCATTTCATCTTCCAACCCTTTTATCTGCGCAATCAGTTGGTCAATGTCCAAACGATAGATACGACGAACAGGTTTTTCGGTTAGTTTCAACACATCTTCCCGTGTCACAGGGCGGCGAAGATTTTGGCTAAATGGCACAAAGGCTTTTTCTATTCCTACCAATACTTTTTCCCAGGTTTCGTGCTTTTTTTCTAACTCTTTATAAATTTTTTCTTCAAAGAAAATTTTCTCCAACGAGGTATAATGCCATTTTTCGTTCAGTTCGCCCAGCTTTATTTCCAACTCTTTCTTTAGCAGGTTGCGGGTGTTGTCTGTGGCTGCTTTTAATAATTCGGTCACTGTTACAAAGTGCGGCTTCTGGTCAATGATGACACAGGCATTGGGGGAAATGCTCACCTCGCAATCGGTGAAAGCATACAAGGCATCAATGGTAATATCAGGGGAAATGCCGGGAGCCAGGTCAATGATTATTTCGACCGCTGCTGCAGTGGCATCGGTCACTTTTTTTACCTTGATCTTTCCCTGGTCATTTGCTTTTACAATGCTGTCGCAAAGGGTGGAAACCGTAACTCCATAAGGCACGTCGCGAATGGCTAAAGTCTTTTTATCTACCTCTTCTATCCTTGCCCTTACCCTTACTTTGCCGCCTCTTTTTCCTTCATTGTAATTGGCTGCGTCCAACATGCCACCAGTTAAAAAATCAGGGAAAATGGCAAACGGTTTATCCTTCAAACACTTAATGGATGCCTCTATCAGTTCACAAAAATTGTGTGGAAGAATTTTGGTAGAAAGCCCTACTGCAATGCCATCTGCGCCATGTGCCAACAGCAGCGGAAATTTCATGGGCAATGTAATCGGTTCATTTTTCCGTCCATCGTAGCTCAACTGCCATTCGGTTGTCTTGGCGTTGAAAGCCACTTCCAGTGCGAACTTGCTAAGGCGGGCCTCAATATATCTTGGAGCCGCTGCCGCATCGCCTGTCCGCACATCGCCCCAGTTGCCCTGTGTTTCTATCAGCAGGTCTTTCTGTCCCATGTTCACCAACGCATCGCCAATGCTTGCATCGCCATGCGGGTGATACTGCATACTCTGCCCGATGATGTTCGCCACCTTGTTAAACCGTCCATCGTCCATCTCCTTCATGGCGTGGAGAATGCGCCGCTGCACTGGTTTCAGACCATCCTCCACTGCGGGAACAGCTCTTTCCAATATGACATAAGAGGCATAATCAAGGAACCAGTTTTTATACTGTCCGCTTACGCCGCTGTCTGTGTTGTTCTGATCGTTTAATACTATGCTCAATGGGTTGGGTTGATTGATTATTTATACTTTTTGAAGTTATTCTTCAGCGTACTTTATCGTCAATTCGTCTTCAAAGTCAAAAATTGTTAGTGCTTGTTTTATTCTGTCAAATTTGTCTTTGTTAGAATACCCAGCTTCAATAAAGTAGCTATCATTTAATTTGGCCGGGCTTCTTGTTTTGTTTTGTTCTGGGTCTTTTGTTAAGCCAATTTTTGTTCCTATTTCAGTTGTAAAAAATGTTTCCGGTTGTAAATCAAATAGCTGTTTAAATACTTCAATGTATAGTTTTGCAACTTGGTTTACTTCAATTTTGTTGTCGAAAAATATAGCATATTCCAGCTTTTTAAAAGTTGGGTCATCTGCATCAAAGATATTTTCTTCATTACTATCTGCCCGTTCTTCAATACTTATATTTGGTATTTGCCAAATTTTCAAAACTCTTTCTGCAATAAGGTCAAAACGTCTTTCAATTTCTGCTTTGTCCCACTTTTCAAGAATTGTAAGATATTTATTTAGCCATAACCTGCTATCCTTATAACCTGCTTCTTCTAAATCTCGTTTGTTTATAAATGATTTGTTGCCAAGTTTTCCATTATTGCCTGATAATGTCAAATTGCCTATTGTATTAAGATAATTATCTTTAATAAAATTGAACTCATCATTACCAAGTTCAATTTTCCATTTAGGATCTGGGTTTTGTGGGAAAATATGTTCAATTGTAATGTCGCCGTTGCCATCTATTAAAACAGGTTCTCTGTTTTCAAAGTTTTCTATTCGTTCTAATAAATAAGCCCTGTTTTTTGATTTGATGTTGTAAACATCTTTCACTTTTAATGCATCAATCACTTCAGCATTTTTAGGGAAACGCTGAACACCTACCCGCTGTAATAAAGATTTTTGAATTGAGAACAAATAATTTGTGTGTTCAACTTTGTCATAAAGCGACATAAATATTTTGTTCAAGGCATTTGTAGGCAACCCAAGAATAAATCGTCTCCAGGTAAATGATTGAACCAAATCTAAAACCGCTATAAATGTTTCTTTTGCAATTATTGAATTGAAATAATCATCGTAAACCTTCATTAAAAAAGGGTAGGCTACATTAATTTCTAGCCTGTTGATGTATTCTAATTGTAAACGAATTTCTTTATCATTTTCATTTTTCGGATTAATCAGTTTATTGTAGTGTTTCACTAAAGATTTTATGCCAGAAAGTGTAGTTTCTAATTCTTCAAGTGTTGAGGTTGGATATTTTGCTTTGTACTCCAAATAAACTTTCCCTTTATTAGGAATCTTTCTATTTTCAAGTGTTAAATAATCACGGATAAAATCTGAAACACGGCTAACATTAAGCGTTTCGTCTTTTGCTAACTTCTCAATTACTTCCCAATAGTTTTGATAAATTTTGTTTTGGTCTCTGCGGTTTAGCCCCATTAAAATATAGTTCCGAATTAAGTCTGCTTGGGCAAGTTCCAAACCTGTTGAATTTAAACTCTCAAATATTCTTTGTGGGTCGTCTTTTTCACGGTCGAGTGAAACTTCAACAAACATTAATTTTGACAACCCTTTTAACACCGTTTGATAGTTATCTTCTATAATTCGTCCTTTGAAATAATTGAAGTTATCAATGAGCTTTGAAAAGTCTGAATATTCTTCATTTGCATCGCTGCGCAATAAATATTTTAAAGCCCTGTCATTGTTATCCGTTGGACGAAGTTTTAATTTTTCTTCTTCGGGTGAAAATTTATTGATTAAATAGGTTTCGCTGATTTCATTGACAAGTCCTTCGTTTTTCAAGTCTTTGGCAAGTCTATGAAGTACCAAATAAATGAGTGTCAAAGTTGTAAGTCTTTGCTGTCCGTCAATAACAGTCAATTCTTTAATTCTTGATGCTGTATAAACGTCATCATGAACATAAACAATACTTCCAATAAAATGGGCATTCATTTTTTTTGAAATCCCGACTTCAATAATATCATCTAAAAGCTGCTTGCATTGCCCTGTTGTCCAATCATAATTTCGTTGATAAACTGGAATTACAAATTGTGTCTTATTTGAGGATAAGAAGTCTTCAACTTTTGTTTCGTTTGCCTTCATGATTTAATTGTAAAATCTTTTGAGAAATCGCATTGACATTTCTAAAATTCTATTTCCATTTCTTCCAGGCAAAGTTCAATTACCTCTTTTAAATTCACATTCAATTCGTTCAAACTTTTTGCCTGCGTATGCGCTCCGGGCAGAGTGGGAATAACGCCAATGTACAAACCAGTATCAACATCTTCTTGCACCTGAGCAACAAATTGATAATCTTTCATGCTAAACAATATTTACAACGTAAAACTACATTTATTTGATTTTGCAAAAGTTTATGCAGAATGCGCCGCTGCATCCTCAACTTCAATGCTTTCCACACCAGCCAGCCTCACTTCAAACTCCTTCATGTTGCCCATGTTACCCTGCATTTCTATTTTGCCTTGTGCTATCAATTCTTTCAATCGCCAAAGCAGGTAAGCATCACCGGTTGTTTCTTTTACTTTTCCATAATATTGAGTAAGCAATTTGTTTACTTTGATAAAATCCTTACCTACAAAATTGAGCAACTCGTTATCGTAAAAATTATAGCCTTTTTGAACCAACTTTTTTCCACCTTCCAGTATGCGTATGCCCTTGTTTTCAGCCATCAGTTTTGCCCACTCATCAGGGTCTATTTCAAACTCACTTAGGGTGATTGGCCTTGCCAGTTTTTTTGCTTTTACAAATTCTCTCGGCTGAATCTGGAACAAACTTGTGGGGTAAAAAATGTTTCCTTTTTCATTGATAAAAGGCAGGTTGTTCAGGTAAAGAATAAACACCCTTCCCTGAAAATCCTTCAACTGGCTCATGAGCCAATAGTAGCCTGAAACATCGTGCTTATTTTGCGCAGCCCAAATCCAAATGATCTCTTCGGGATTAGCAGATAGCTTTTCTTTCAGTTGAGTGACTTCTTTATGGTCATTCACATGCCCATCGTCTGCAATGCCGCTATAGTGGCCGTCTTGCAAAATTTCTTTCCACCATTGCAGGCGGTTGGTAATGCCTTCTTCTATATATATATCTTCAATTGGCCCCACCGCATAATCATCCTGGATGGAAATAATTTCACCCTCCATTGTGGGGTCAAGTTCAAAGCTTTTTTTGAGGGCTTCTACGTTGGCTTGTTCAAAAACGATGTGTCTCAAGGTTGTTGTTTGTTTGGGGTTTGGTGTGAGATGTTTGTGTACTTTCTATTCGCTTACCAATATAATTCCTTCGGCTTCGCATGGCTTTACAAAATCCGTATCGTAAGATGCAAGTTGTCTAAAGCCGTGAATTTTACAAGTTGCTAAGATGATCGCATCGTTAGGCAATAAATTATATGTGGCCATTAAGCGGGGAACCAATGTGAATATTTCTTTAGTAGTAGGAACATAGCTGCACATGTTTATCAATTTGTATTGAGGCGAAGCATCAAACACTTCTGCTATTTTCCCTGAAGAATGAACTGACATAGGAGATTTGTTACCATTGTAGGCTAAAAAATGAAAAAGGAATTCACTTACCACTGTTTCATTGATGAAGCAGCGAAACACTTCATTTGCATTTAATTCTGCAAAGAGTTTGATTTTATTACCTTTATTGAATTCTATGAGAACCGATGAGTCAATAAAGAAATCATTGATAGTAAACGTCATATTTTCCTACTTTGATGTAAGGGAATTTATCTCCACCAGCAAAAGATTTCAGTAACTCAAGCTTTTGTTCAGCAGGCAATTCCGACCAATTATTTTCATCCCCACCTAATTCCTTATGTTCCGAAATAACAATGTCAACACTCTTATTATTGTATTCTTCAGGAAGATTTAAAACTATTTGACCGTTTTCAATTTTTTTAGTTAACTCAATTGTATTCATAAAAAGATATTAATTCACGAAGTTAAAAAACTTTTACGCCACCAACTCCGCATCATCCACCATGTCCACTTCAATCTTCAAATTGCCGATGATAAATTCCTGCCGCTGCATGGTGTTTTTGCCCATGTAGTATTCCAGTATTTTTTGGATGTGGTCGCCGTTTTCTACAATCACCGGTTGCAGTTTCATATCATCCCCAATGAACCGTGCAAACTCTTCGGGGCTTATTTCGCCCAAACCTTTGAAGCGGGTTATTTCGGGTTTGTTGCCTAGTTTTTTGATGGCTACCTGTTTTTCAGTTTCATCGTAGCAGTAGATGGTTTCCTTTTTATCCCTCACTCTAAACAGCGGAGTTTCCAAAATGTACAGGTGGCCATTTTTGACCAGATCAGGAAAAAATTGCAGGAAAAAAGTGAGCAGCAAAAGACGGATGTGCATCCCGTCCACATCGGCATCGGTGGCCATTACAATGTTGTTGAACCGCAGCCCTTCAAGCCCGTCTTCAATGTTCAGCGCATGTTGCAGCAGGTTGAACTCTTCATTTTCATAAACAATCTTCTTGGTCAAACCAAAGCAATTGAGCGGCTTTCCGCGCAAACTAAAAACAGCCTGTGTGTCCACCCGGCGGCTTTTGGTAATGGAGCCGCTGGCACTGTCGCCTTCGGTGATGAAAATGGTGGTCTGCGCCTTCTTTTCCAATATATCCTCTTTGTTTTTTCCTTCCGCCTCATCGTTAAAATGAAACTTGCAATCCCGCAATTTCTTGTTGTGCAGGTTGGCCTTTTTAGCTCTTTCATTTGCCAGTTTTTTAATGCCCGCCAACTCTTTTCTTTCCCGTTCGTTTTGCTCTATTCTTTTGCGAAGCGCATCGGCAGTTTGCGGGTTTTTATGGAGATAATTATCCAGTTCTTTGCTTAGAAAATCAAGCAGGAAGTTGCGCATAGTTGGCCCGTTTTCATAAGCATTTAATGAGCCGAGTTTGGTCTTTGTCTGGCTCTCAAACACAGGCTCCTGCACCCTTACACTGATGGCCGCACAAATGCTTCCACGTATGTCCGATGCTTCGTAATCTTTCTTATAAAAATCACGGATCACCTTCACAAATGTTTCTCTGAATGCCTGCTGGTGTGTGCCGCCTTGTGTGGTGTATTGCCCGTTCACAAAGGAGTACAGGTCTTCGCCGTAGTCGTTGTTGTGGGTCAGGGCTATCTCAATATCTTCGCCTTTCAGGTGAATGATGGGGTAGCGGATTTCATCGGCATTGGTGCGGCGTTGCAGCAAATCAAGCAGGCCGTTTTTGCTCACATATCGCTTGCTGTTGTAGTTGATGACCAAGCCTGCATTGAGGAAGCAATAGTTCCACAATTGGTTGTCAATATATTCATTGATGTAGTGGTAATTCTTAAAAATGGTTTCGTCCGGTGTAAAGTTGACCAACGTTCCATTAGTCTCGGTAGTTGCTTTTTCTTTGTGATCTTTTATCAAAACACCTTGCTGAAATTCTGCCGCTTTCTCCTTGCCTTCGCGAAAAGAAGTGACTTTGAAATAGTTGCTCAAAGCATTGACAGCTTTGGTTCCCACCCCATTTAGCCCTACACTTTTTTGAAATGCTTTGCTGTCATATTTTGCCCCTGTGTTTATCTTGCTCACCACATCCACCACTTTGCCCAACGGAATGCCGCGGCCAAAATCACGGATAGTGACTGATTTTTCCTGAATACTTAGCTCAATGTTTTTGCCATGCCCCATCGTGTGTTCGTCTATGCAGTTGTCCATCACCTCTTTTATCAGCACATAAATGCCGTCGTCAGGGCTGCTGCCATCGCCCAGTTTCCCAATGTACATGCCGGGTCGAAGCCGGATATGTTCCCGCCAGTCCAGGCTTTTTATGCTGTCTTCGTTGTAATCCGAATTGGAAATTTTATCTGCCATTTGTTGTTTTATTTTTCGCTTCGCTAAATACCAAAGCTATTTTTCTTCAATACTCCGGTAGTTTTTTAAAAGCAAGTATGGTGGATAACTAATTGCTGTAAAAAAATAAATTAAGGATTGAAGATAGAAATAAAAAAAGGCGGT
>JAYTGA010000114.1:0-3377 GCA_043733905.1 Segetibacter sp. | reverse complement strand
GTGATATAATGTCCAAATTCGTGAAGAATAACAAGTATAGATAATGAGAAAAGTAAATAGCCTGCCTGTAAACCTACCTGAGACCAATTGATTGCTAATGTTGTCATATTAAATGTGAGATGTACTATGTATTATGTACGATGTTATTATAATTTAAGTTGCCTGTTGGTATGCGGTACAAGTGAGTGACACAACGATGATGCTATGAAAACAAATGTTGGCAACCAAATCCATTTATCACTTTACATTTTAATTAGTGAAGCGGCAAAATTACGTGCCTCACCATCGCTTTCAAAATATTCTTCAAGATTTGGCTTTTCTATAAATGCCACGTGCTTCATTGTTTGTTCAACAACAGCTGTGATATCAAGAAAGCCGATGCGGTTGTGCAAAAATGCCCACACTGCAATTTCATTTGCAGCATTTAAAACACAAGCAACATTTCCTCCTGCAAATAATGCTTCTGTTGCAAGTGTAAGGTTGCGGAAAGTTTTCAGGTCAGGTTCCTCAAAATTCAACATGTTCAATTTTTTAAAATCCATACGAGGCGTATCACTGAAAACACGTTGCGGAAAAGTAAACGCATATTGAATAGGAAGTTTCATATCCGGTACCCCCATTTGTGCTTTCACACTTCCATCTTCAAACTGCACCATGCTGTGAATGATACTTTGCGAATGAATAACCACCTGTATCTGCTCGGGCTTAAGATTAAAAAGCCACTTCGCTTCAATCATCTCAAGTCCTTTATTCATAAGGGTTGCAGAGTCTATGCTAACCTTCGCTCCCATCTTCCAGTTGGGATGTTGCAATGCGTGATCACGTTTTACATTCACCAAAAAATTTGGTTTCTTACCAAGAAAAGGTCCGCCGCTTGCAGTGAGAATTACCTTTTCAATTTTATTTCTTGTTTCTCCAACAAGGCATTGAAAGATGGCCGAATGTTCGCTATCAACAGGAAATATCGGAACTCTTTTCTCCAATGCTTTTTGCATTACAATGTCGCCTGCTACAACAAGTGTTTCTTTATTGGCAAGGGCAATTGCTTTTCCTTTTTCTACTGCCTTTAATGTTGGCTTCAATCCTGCAAAACCAACGATGGCAGCCAACATCATATCATACGTATCAAAATTGGCAACTTCTTCAAGAGCGGCTTCTCCTGTAAAAACTTTTATATCAGACGAACTAAGAGCAGACTTTACAGCTTCATACTTTTTTTCATCGCCGATAACGACAGCATTGGGGCGAAATTTAAGCGCCTGCTCAATTAAAAGGGTATCATTATTTTGTGCGGTAAGAATTTCTACTTCGAACATTTCAGGATTAGCCTCAATTACCTGCAATGCCTGCGTGCCGATGGAACCTGTTGAACCAAAAAGTGCAATCCGTTTTTTATTTGTATCTGCCATTATGGGCAATAAATTTTGAGGCGGCAATTTAACCAATTAATTGCTGCAACGCCTTGTTAACTTTTTCAAAATTATATTGCTGCAATACAGAGTTCATCATTTGTTTAACCTGATCGTTCTGCAGATTACCAATCGATCCCTCGTGCGTATGCGCAACTTTTGTATTGTATTTAAAATTGCCGCTTTCAATGTCAGCGCCAATTTGTTTGTAGGCATCACGAAATGATATCCCCTGCAAAACAAGTTTATTCACTTCTTCCACGCTAAAAATGAATTTATATTTTTCATCTTCCAGTATATTTTTTTTAACGCTGATATTAGACAGCATGAGGCCTGCCATCTCCAAACAATTCTTTATGTCACCGAAAGCAGGGATAAGATGTTCCTTTAGCAATTGCAGATCGCGGTGATAACCCGAAGGAAGATTTGTTGTCATCAACATAATTTCATTTGGCAAAGCCTGTATTCGATTGCAATGAGAACGTATCAATTCAAATACATCCGGGTTTTTTTTATGCGGCATAATGCTGCTGCCGGTAGTCAGCTCTTCAGGGAAAGAAATGAAATCAAAATTTTGGTTGAGAAATAAAGTTGCATCCATGCTTAACTTAGAAAGTGTTGCAGCAATATTCGCTAATGCCGATGCAACAATTCTTTCAGATTTACCTCTTCCCATCTGCGCATACACAACATTGTAATTAAGATCATCGAAACCTAAAAGCTCTGTTGTCATTTTCCTGTTTATCGGAAACGAAGACCCATAGCCGGCTGCAGAGCCCAGCGGATTTTTATTTACCACCTGGTAAGCTGCCCGAAGTGTGGTGAGATCATCCACTAAACTCTCAGCGTAAGCACCAAACCACAAACCAAAAGATGACGGCATGGCCAGCTGAAGATGCGTATAGCCGGGTAAAAGATCATCTTTAAATTTTTCACTCTTTTCAATAAGCAGGTCAAAAAAGTCTTTGGTGCTGAAAACTATTTTTTGAATTTCACTTCTCAGAAAAAGTTTTAGGTCAAGCAAAACCTGATCGTTCCTTGAACGGGCACTGTGAATTTTTTTTCCTACATCACCGAGTTTTTTTGTGAGCAAAAATTCTATTTGTGAATGGATATCTTCAACACCTTTGTCCAGTTTAAAATTTGCGGACTCAGTTTCTTTATAAATTTTTCTAAGTTCTTCTTCCAATAAAACCAACTCATCTGCCGATAATAAATTAACTGATGCTAGCATTTTAATATGCGCAATAGAACCCAGCACATCAAAGGGAGCAAGGAAAATATCCAGTTCCCTGTCGTTACCAACAGTGAATTTTTCCACCGCTGCTGAAACACTTTTATCTTTTTGCCAAAGCTTCATTATACAATTTGTTCTAATAGTTTAATATAAATATCTATTCCTTCTTTTATTTCATCAAGATAAATGAATTCGTCCGCAATATGGCTGCGGCCGGAATAGCCAGGCCCCATCTTTAATGTTGGGAAAGGCATCAATGCTTTATCCGAAGTTGTTGGTGAGCCGTAGAATGTTCTTCCCAAAGCCACGCCAGCCTTGATTATCGGGTGGTCCAATGCAATAGAAGTAGAACGTAGTCTTGTGCTTCGTGGTTCTATTTTACTCTTTACATTTTGTTCAATAACATCCAGCACTTCTTCAAAAGTATATAACTCATTTACTCTGACATCCGCAATGAAACTGCATTGAGAAGGAATCACATTATGTGCTTTGTTATCAGTCTCTATAGATGTAACACACATTTTAACCGGACCTAATAACTCAGAAATTTTATCGAACTTATATGTTTGAAACCATTCAATATCTTTTATCGCTTTGTAAATTGCATTGTCACCTTCTTCTCTTGCAGCATGCCCTGCTTTTCCTTCAGCGATACAGTCAAGCACTAACAAGCCTCTTTCGGCAACAGCCATTTGCATGAGTGTTGGCTCACCAACAATTCCAAAATCTAT
>JAYTGA010000113.1:0-11188 GCA_043733905.1 Segetibacter sp. | reverse complement strand
TAGCAATTACAAGAGATGAATTTCATGGTGAATGGAATTATAAAATTAGCCCGGTAATTGTATAGATTGTTTCGTTACAAATCCTTAGTTGGTAAATTTGCAATTGAAAAATAAGTGATGAACAAGACCTACACAGCTTTCGATGAATTGAAAAAAATGTATCCTGATGAGTGGATACTTTTAGGAAATCCTCAAATAAAAGATACATCCGTTTTGGGTGGAATTGTTTTGTATCACAGCAAAGACAAAAAAGAAGTTTGCTATATCGGTCGGGATAAAACCGCTGATTATTCAACTATCACCCTGGCATATGCTGGTGATTTGAAACAGCGTCGCAGGATTGGAACAATGAGAAGACTATGAAAATTTTCAAATTCCCTATTCCAACGGATGATGGTGTCATCATTGTTGATGCTTCTATTGAGGACAAATACAAATTCAGACTTGCACTTGACACTGCGGCAACACATACCACTATTGATAGCAACGTCCTTTATCTTTCTGGTTATGCACTGAAAGAAAGCAAAGGTGAAACCGAACTTGAGACTTCAAATGGGATTATCCTCGTGGAACTTTATGACATTGAGCAATTGAATGTTTAGGAATTGCCAAGCAAAAATTTGAAGTGCAGGTTTATGATTTTTTAGCGCATGGAATTACCTCAGATTATGACGGTGTTGTTGGCTTAAACTTTTTTGCGAGAACACAAATTCTGTATTGAGATTGCGAAAGGCGAAGTAACTATTGGGTGATATTTTTTTTAATTTCCGTTCCTGCAAAAAAGTCCTTTAGCAATGTGCAACAACTGCATCCCATACCTTTGCCCTGTATGCACTTCAACAATTTAAACCTCAATAAGTATTTACTGAACGCCCTGGCCGATTTGGGCTATACCACGCCCACTACCATTCAGCAGAAAACATTTTCTGTGGTCATGAGTGGGGCGGATGTATGCGGCATAGCACAGACGGGTACCGGTAAAACGTTGGCTTACCTGCTGCCGCTGCTGAACCAATGGAAGTATTCCAAAGAAAAAAATCCGCAAATTCTCATCGTGGTGCCTACCCGTGAACTCGTAGCGCAGGTGGTGGAGTCGGTCAAAAAACTAAGCACCTACCTTAGTCTCGATGTGATTGGGGTGTATGGCGGGGTCAACATCAACACGCAAAAGCTGGAACTGCAAAATGGCCTGGACGTGCTGGTGGCCACACCGGGGCGGTTGTTTGACCTGGCCATGGCAGGGGCTTTCAAAGTAAAATCCATCAAAAAACTGGTCATTGATGAGATGGACGAAATGCTCAATCTCGGCTTTCGCACCCAACTGAAAAACATATTGGGCCTGCTGCCGCCAAACAGGCAAAACCTCCTCTTTTCCGCCACGCTCATTCCCGAAGTGGAAGACCTGATGAACGACTATTTCAACAACCCCGTCAGGATAGAAGCCGCACCATCCGGCACCCCGGTCGAAAACATTGAGCAGTCGGCCTATGAAGTCCCTAACTTTTATACCAAAGTCAACCTGCTCCGGCTCTTGCTGGCCGAAGACCACAGCATGACCAAAGTGGTGGTTTTTACCGCATCAAAAAGCATGGCCGACCAGTTGTTTGCCCAACTGGAACCGGACTATGCCGAACGGGCAAATGTCATCCACTCTAACAAGGAGCAAAACCACCGCTTCAACACCGTGCGGCAGTTTAAAGAAGGCACATACCGCTTCATCATTGCCACAGACATTGTGGCCCGTGGCATTGACATTGCCGAGGTGACACACGTCATCAATTTCGACCTGCCGCAGGTAGCCGAAAACTACATCCACCGCATTGGCCGCACAGGTCGGGCGGACAAAAAAGGCATTGCCGTCAGCTTCATTACCCCAAAAGAAAAAGATGCCCGAGAGGCCATTGAAACCCTGATGAAGCTGGAAGTTCCCACATTTCCCCTGCCGCCGCACCTTGAAATATCTGACGTGCTGATTGAAGAAGAAAAGCCAAAAGTGTATGTGAAAGAGATACAGATAAAAATTCCTAAAAGGGAAGAACGGGGAGCTTCTTTTCACGAAAAATCGGCTAAGAATAGTAAAACTCACAACAAAGTCAGTCACCGGGATAAGATGAAAAAAAAGTATGGGAAACCGGTGACCATAAGAGGGAAGAGGTAGGAACGTGAATTTTTGATTTAATATTGATTTAATTTTTATAAATTTACAGGTGGCGAAATTGCAGGTAAACATTGATTTTGATATCGTGGTAAAAGCAATGGCAAAACAAGTAAGAGATAAAGCTGTCAAAGATGGCAGCAGTACAAAAAAGATTTAGTTATTGTAGAAGAAGATACGTTGACTTCTGAGATAATAATTTTGAAACGACATGTTCATATTTTGAATGCATAAACTTTATGTGATAGGCTTTGGATACTGCCGGGGTCATGATTTGCAATAGTTCTAATGTAGGATTTTCGGAAATAAATTAATAATGACTTTTAAGGATGCCATGTTAGATTATATGGGCAACTATAAAGCAGTTTTACTCGTGTATTTGTTCAAAGTGACAAAGTAACTAACAGTACACTTTCTAAAAAAGTGGATTGGCCTTATCTGAGTCACTCAATCCACATAAAATATCCATTTTGTTGAGTTTATAATGGTAAAGAATTTTCTTTCATTTTTTAATCTATTATTCATTTCTAAAAACTCTGTGATATGAAAAAGTTTATTACCAGCCTTTGCTTATGCCCATTGTTTTTGTGTTTTGTAATCAACAGTAAATTATTTGCACAATTACCGCTTCCTCAACACATTGCAGCTTATTATCTATTTAGCGGAAATGCAAAAGATTCAAGCGGAAAAAACAACAATCCTACCTTTAATAATGCTACGCTGACCTGTGATAGGTTTGGAAAAGCCAATAAGGCTTATTCTTTCAATGGTTCACAATATATAATGGCGTTGTTGCATGAATCAATTTAAAGGGTATTTGGGAACACAGATGACACGGATTGAAGGGATTAGCAGGATTTTTTGAAAAGAAAAATAAAGAATTTTTTGCTTCGCAAAGGATTATTAACCATTCATGCAACAACGCCATATATAATTGGAAATTGTAGCAAATATCCTAAGAACAGCAGGACAGTTTCTGTTTGGTTTAAGATTATTAATAATGCAAGAAACAATTCACTTTTGGGATATGGCGGAAACGATTGCGGATCATCATTTTTCACAGTATTTAATGAAAACAATCACCCAAATGAGTACACTGTATCCGGGCATTGCGAAGTAAATAATTGCAGCACATCAAACAATTACCCTCCTCCGTCCGGCTGGAACAATATGATTATTACAACAGGCTTTGATACTACAAAATTTTATTTGAACGGCATTTTGATAAATACTTTCAACAATGTTTCTTTTAATAATACTTATGTCAATGGTAAAAGATTTGTTTTTGGCAGCATTTCCGGCCCAGACGGTACTGGACCTTTCTCCGATTTGAATGTTGACTATTTAATAGGCAATTTTGACGATATAATTATATATGACACAGCACTAAATAACACCCAGATATTAGACTTGTTTAATCATTTTAGCAAAGCAACTTCAATAGCCGCTTGTAACAGTTATACATGGAATGGTACGACCTATAAAAGCTCCGGCATTTATACCAAGACATTCGTTACTGCTTCAGGCTGCGATTCGGTCGCTACATTAAATCTGCAAATTCCCAAACCCACTTATACGTTTACAAAAACAGACAGTATATGCTACGGCACTACTACAGGCAGTATATCCATAAATGCCAGTGGCGGCATTGCGCCTTATAAATTTAGATTAGGCACTACCGGGGGTTATCAAGCTTCAAATACCTTTACAGGTCTTAAAGCGGGTAACTACCGCATATATATTATAGATTCTATTGGCTGTTCTGCCTTTACTTCTTACTTAACGATTGCTTCTTACAAAGCATTGACATATTCTTATTCAAAGTCGGACGCATCGTGTCATGATTCTTCTACAGGTTCATTGAGTGTAGCTGCAGCAAATGGAATGGCTCCATATTCTTACAAACTTGGGCCAACAGGTGCATATCAGTCTTCCGGTTTTTTCACAGGTCTTAAAGCAGGCAATTAACGTGTGTCCATTTTGGATGCAAGGGGTTGCACCGCTGTGACCGGGTATATTGCAATTGTCCAGCCACAGGCAGTTAGCGGCACTTACACCGCAACGGGTGCCAGATGTTATGGCACTGCTACCGCCTCACTTACTTTAAGCGGAACGAATGGAAGTTCACCTTACATGTACAGGTTGGGATCTACAGGGGCATTTAGCAGTTCAAATATATTTAACAATATAAAAGGGACCACCTACAAAGTTTACGCACAAGATGCAAAAGGGTGTACAGGCATTATTTCAGCAATAGTGCCGCAACCTTCCGCCATCATTATTTCTTACACTAAAATTGATATATCCTGTAAAGCCCCAGGTTCAATCACTGTGATCAAGTCTGGGGGGCCATCCAATCCACCATACCTGTATAAGTTGAATACTACCGCATACATGGCTAACAGTACCATCAGCGTTGCAAATACAGGCAATTATTATGGCTACATCAAAGATTTATTGGGCTGTCTGGCCAGGACTTCAGTCATCGTTATGCCGACACCTTCGGGTTGCAGTAGCTCACCATCAGCAAAGCCGTTCAACAATACAAAAGGGGCAAATAAACAATCCTTTACATCTTCCTTATCTCCCAACCCTACTCCCAACCAGTTCACGCTCACCCTCCACAGCAGCAACACAGTACCTGTAAGTATAAGGGTGATGGATGCTGTTGGTAAAAAGGTTTACGCAGCTACAGGAAATACCGGGGAGCCATTCATTTTTGGCGAAAGGTTTTCCAATGGATTATATCTGATAGAAGTAAAACAAGGCGATGAGGTGAAGATAATAAAGGCAGTAAAAAGTAAATAGTATTCAGTTTTTGGGTAAAAACAACTTTGGATATTTAATAGGACAAAACAAAGCCATCCGCTACGGATGGCTTTTGTCTTTGAGCAATCATTGAGCTTTTATCGTGGTTCAACATGCAAAATTCCATTTTGCAAATAGAATGAAATGTTATGAACTCTCCATTATACACATCCGTTACTAACTCCTCTTAAAAAATCTATCAAAAACCTTTGTTTTTGCACAATAAAGTCGTTTACTTTGCGATACAAGATGAAATTAAGCCATTTTCTATATTGTTTTGCTTCCGTTTTATTGCTCAGCAGTTGCTCGCAGTGGAAGTCAATAACAGCAAGAGATAATTCTTCTGGCTCTGCGAAGGCCACTTCTAAAAAGACATTACACCACGATCCTACTTTCCTTGATATTTCAGTGAGCCCCGGCCAGGTAGTGACTACACGACACCCAATGGGCCTCACCATGCCCCCGATTGAGAAGCGAAAAAAAGAAAGAGATATTTATAATGCTGCTAAAAGAACAATTTCCAACTCAGGCGATATTGAAAAAGTTGATTGGCTGCAACTGAAATATGCAATAGTGTTAGATGCAACTGTAGAAACACTCACCAATGTGTCTCTACTGAAACTGATAGATGACTGGTGGGGGACTGATTATTGTACTGGTGGTTCTTCAAAGAATTGTATTGATTGCTCAGGTTTCAGCCATGTGATTATGCAGGAGGTTTACAACGTCAATGTTCCCAGGACAGCGCAGGAACAATACAACAGCAGCCAAAAAATAAACCTTGAAGATATGAACGAAGGCGACCTGGTTTTTTTCTATACAGGAGGCCGCGAAATATCACATGTGGGTGTCTACCTGCAAAATAATAAATTTGTTCACTCGGCCAGTAGTGGTGGTGTTATGGTGAGCGATTTAAACGATAGTTACTGGAAGCCTCGATTTAAAGGTGCAGGAAGATATAATACATCTTCTACTGTATTAAATAAGATGGAAGGAACGAAATAAAAAAAAGGGATTAACTTCGAAAAAATTTTTAACACCTGTATATCCAAATTAATTTTTAACAAAAAAAAGGACTGCTATGATGAAACGTTACTTTCTGCTATTATTCGCCTTATGTATTGTAGCCATAACGAAAGCCCAGGTTCCCGTAAATGATAATGTATGTAACGCTATTGCGCTAACGCTCAATGGTGCATCTGATTGTCAGACAACAGAGAGTGCAACTGTAGAAACAAGCGAGCCAACTTACGCCTGCTCAACTCCTAATAATACTGTTTGGTACGCTTACACGCCTGCAGTTGATGGAACGGTTCAAATAAAAGTCAAGAAGAATCCTGCAGCTATTCAAGATCTGAATGCATGGATACATTTGTTCACCGCTTCAGGGACTTGTCCGGGCGGTTTAACAATGACGGATTTTACGACCACTTGCGACAACGCAGACCTTACCACAAATGATTCAGTTTCGATCGTAACAGATGCTCTCACCGCAGGCACGACTTATTATATCATGGTAGATGGTTTTTCGGGCGCCGTTGGTGGATTTTGTATCCAATTAGCTGACCTGCCACCACCACCTCCTTGTACTACATTAATTTCTCCTGCTGATAACGCAACAAACGTAGCGGTTCCAACTCAATTGAGTTGGGATAGTCTTGTAACAGCAGATGGTTACAATGTCGTTTTAGATACCAATAATCCTCCGACAACTTTACTTGGAAATAGTGTAGCGGCATCAGCCTCAATTACAGGCTTAGCCTACAACACGACTTATTACTGGACAATAAACCCAACTGCTGCCGGCGTGCCGGCTACTGGTTGCGGTGTATTCACATTTACAACAGGAGCTGCACCTGCAGGTCCGGTTAATGACGACATGTGCAATGCCATTGTACTTACCCTAAACGGTGCTTCTGATTGTGAAAACACAGAGACGGCAACTGTAGAAACCAATGAGCCAACTTTTGCCTGCTCAACTCCGAATAATACGGTTTGGTACACTTACACTCCTGCTGTTGACGGATCAGTTCAGATAAAAGTTAAGAAAAACCCCGGAGCTGCTCAAGATCTTGATGCATGGATTCATTTATTTACTGCTTCCGGAACTTGTCCGGGTGGTTTAACAATGACAGAATTCTCTACTTCATGTAACGAAGCAGACCTTACTGCAAATGATTCAGTCACAATTGTTAGTGATGCATTGACAGCAGGCACTACTTATTATATAATGGTAGATGGTTTTGCAGGTGCAGTTGGTGGATTTTGTATCAATCTTCAGGATGCTCCGCCACCACCTCCATGTACTACATTAATTGCTCCTTTTGATACTGAAACGAACGTAGCCGTTCCTGCCCAACTATTATGGAACGCTGCACCGGGAGCAGATGGTTACGATGTAGTTTTGGACACAAACAATCCTCCGACAACCTTACTTGGAAATACAGTAGATACGACGGTCGGAATTACAGGCTTAGCTTATAATACAACTTACTACTGGACAATTAATCCAACAAGTTCAGGAGTAGCTGCTACCGGTTGTACTGTGTTCTCATTCACAACGGGTGCAGCACCTGCAGCACCTGTTAATGATGACATGTGTAATGCAATTGCACTTACATTAAATGGTCCTTCTGATTGTGAGAACACTGAAACTGCTACAGTTGAAACGAATGAGCCAACTTTTGCATGTTCAACTCCAAATAATACTCTTTGGTACACTTATACACCTGCAGTTGATGGATCAGTTCAAATAACGATTAAAAAGAATCCTACTGCTACACAGGATCTTAATGCATGGGTTCATTTATTCACAGCTACAGGAACATGCCCTGGAGGTCTAACTCTTACTGAATTTTCTACATCTTGTAATAATGCTGATCTTACCTTAAATGATTCAGTGGTTATCATAAGTGATGTGCTAACAGCAGGCATTACTTATTATATCATGGTTGACGGCTTCTCTGGTGCTGTGGGTGGGTTCTGCATTAATCTTTCCGATGCGCCGCCGCCAATTCCCGGACCCATTAATGACACAATTTGTAATGCAATTGCATTAACTCTGAATGGTGCTTCTGATTGCCAGACTACAGAGAATGCAACCGTTGAAGCAAATGAACCAACTTTTGCCTGTTCAACTCCTAATAATACCGTTTGGTACACATATACTCCTACTGTAAATGGGCCAATACAAATAACTATCAAAAAGAATACAAGTGCTACTCAGGATCTTGATGCGTGGATCAGTTTATTTACTGCAACAGGTACTTGTCCGGGTGGTTTGACTCTTACTGAATTTTCTACTACCTGTAATGAAGCAAATCTTACTGCAAACGATTCTGTTGTGATTGTCAGTGACGCATTGACTGCAGGAACGACTTATTATATCATGGTGGATGGATTTTCCGGTGCTGTAGGTGGATTTTGCATCAACCTCTCCGATGCACCAACACCTCCGCCTTGCACTACGTTGATTTCTCCAGCTAATAATGCCACCAATGTAGCAGTTCCGGTTCAGCTAACTTGGAATTCCGCTCCGGGGGCAAATGGTTACGATGTTGTTTTAGATACCAATAATCCACCTACCACTTTACTTGGAAATACTGTAGATACCACAGTGGGAATTACCGGCTTACTTTACAACACAACCTATTACTGGACCATTAATCCAACTAACACTGGTGTAGCTGCTTCGGGTTGTACTGTGTTTTCATTCACAACAGGCAATGCCCCTTTGGCTCCGCCTAATGATACAATTTGTAATGCAATTGTTCTGACATTAAACGGCCCTTCGGATTGTGAGACCACCGAAACGGCAACTGTAGATGCAAATGAGCCTACATTTGCCTGCTCAACTCCTAACAATACTGTTTGGTATACTTACACGCCAACTGCTGATGGACCTGTTCAGATAAAAGTTAAAAAGAATCCGGCTGCTACCCAGGATTTGAATGCATGGATTCATTTATTTACTGCTACAGGTACTTGTCCTAATCTCACTCTTACAGAATTTTCTACATCCTGTAACAACGCTAACCTTACTTTAAATGATTCTGTGCTGATTGTTACAGATATTTTAACTGCAGGGGTTACTTATTATATAATGGTTGATGGATTTTCCGGTGCTGTAGGTGGATTTTGTATAAATATTATGGATGTCGCCCCGGTTGTTGCTTGTGCAACTTTGATATCCCCGGCTAACAATGCGACCAACATTCCTGCACCTGCTACACAACTTACCTGGAATACTTCAACAGGAGCAGATGGATATGATGTTGCCCTTGGTACTGTTAATCCCCCGTCTGTATTAGGAAATACGGCTGATACAAGTGTTACAATTACAGCTTTGTCATTTAATACGACTTATTATTGGTCTATTACTCCAACTGTTGGAGGCATTCCAATTACAGGATGTACAACTGTCTATTCATTTACGACTGGTTCATCTCCTGCACCACCTGCAAACGATCCCTGCTCTGGTGCTATAGGTCTTGTTGCCGACGTGTCTGTATCAGGAACAACTGTAAATGCCACACAATCTCTCCCTGCAACCACCTGCAACGGCTCCACAGGCGATGCGAATGATGATGTGTGGTACACAATTACCGCATTGTACAATGGTAATGCCAATGTAACAGTCACACCAAATATCGGGTTCGATGCTGTTGTAGAAGCGTTTACCGGAACTTGTGCAGGCACATTAACAAGTCTTGCCTGTGCAGATAATTTAGCCGCAGGTGGAATCGAAACACTAAGCCTTACTAATCTAACACCTGGACAGGTTATTTATATACGTGTGTTTGAATTCGGTTCAGTCGGTTCTGAAAATACATTCAACATAATAGCTTCCGGAAGTGCATTACCTATTAAGTTAATCAGCTTTAAAGGTGAAAGAATCGGTTCAAGAAATGCATTGTCTTGGTCAACAGCCTCTGAGCAAAACAACCGTGGTTTTGAACTCCAACGTTCTGCCGACGGACAAAGCTTTAGTTCAATGACATTTGTTCAGTCAAAAGCTACAAACGGCAACAGCTCTACTGCACTTTCATACCAGTTTAATGACGAAAAGCCATTCTCAGGAAACAACTATTACAGGTTGAAGCAGGTAGATTTTGATGGTAAGAGTACTTATTCAAACATTGTATTGATCAAAGGAATAAGAAGCACGTCTATCACAATGTCTGCTGTTTATCCAAATCCTGTGAAAGAAACACTTAAAGTTGTTTTATCTGCTCCGGGCGACAATAATGTTGATCTGATTGTAACAGATATTGCAGGAAAAATTTTGATGCAAAAACCTGCGACTGTCATTTCCGGTGACAATGTTTTGTCTATCAATGTGCGACAATTGCCTTCAGGCAGTTACATGATCAAAGCCATCTGTGCAAATGGTTGTGAAACGACTGTAAGCAAATTTGTGAAACAATAAGGATTCTAAACTGGTTTTAATAAAAGTAAGAGGCCGTCCCAAAAGGGTGGCCTTTTACTTTATGTTTCAAGAGTAAAGTCTGCGCATCGTTAAATACGAAAATCAAAGGGCCTTCATTTTTGAATCGCTTAAAATTTTCTTCCTGTTTCCCTATATGAAATATATTTGCAGCCATTCAGCAATGATTTTTTAAAACAGAAACACAAAGAATTTGCTTTGTGGTTTCTTTTCTTTTGTTGTTGTGTGAAACAAAAATGATAACTCCATGTTTGAAAGTTTAAGTGAGCGGCTCGAAGGTGCCTTTAAAAACCTGAAAGGTGAAGCAAAAATTACCGACCTCAACATTGCAGCTACTGTCAAAGAAATCCGCCGGGCATTAGTAGATGCTGATGTGAACTTTAAGATAGCAAAAGAATTTACCGACAGGGTAAAAGAAATAGCCCTTGGTTCTAAAGTCATTAACGCCATCAGCCCGGGGCAGTTGATGACCAAGATTGTAAAAGATGAGTTGACCCAACTGATGGGAGGCAGCGAAAGTGCCTTTAACATGACAGGCAATCCTGCGGTCATTTTAATTGCTGGTCTGCAGGGTAGCGGTAAAACCACTTTCAGTGGCAAGCTGGCAAACTATCTGAAAGGGAAAGGCAAAAGCCCTTTGTTGGTAGCCGCAGACATTTATCGCCCTGCGGCCATTGACCAATTAATGGTACTGGGAGGGCAGATAGGAGTTGATGTTTATAGCGAAAGAGAAAATAAAAATGCTGTAGAGATAGCTCAAAATGCCATTAAAGAAGCGA
>JAYTGA010000112.1:0-11324 GCA_043733905.1 Segetibacter sp. | reverse complement strand
ATAATCAGGACAACGGTCAGGAAATCCCTGTATTTAAGCGATTGTGCTGCGTCGAGTGCTTCAGCAGAAATGGCAGGACAAATGTTTGGAAATACATCTCTGATGGCTGCGGATGAAATGACACAATCAAATTCTTTTTCCACAGTATCATTTGCGAAGCGGATGTTCCATTTGCCATCTGCCAAAACAAAGCCTCTTACATCGCTGTTCATTTTTATGTTGCCACCCAGAGCTTTTGTTTTTTCGGCGCAGGTTTCCCACATCATGCCGGGGCCGAGTTTGGGATAGCGGAAAGTGTCTATCAGCGTTTTAATGACTTTACTTTTATCGCTGGTTTCGGGAGCAAACAAGGCATGACGAATGGCTGATGACAGCGACAAACCTTTGATGCGCTGTGCCGCCCAGTCGGCTGATATTTCCCGGCAGGGGATGCCCCAGACTTTTTCTGTGTAGGTTTTAAAAAAAATGTTGAACAGCCTTTTGCCAAACTGGTTGGTCACCCAGTCCTGAAAGTTTGCAGGATTTTTTATGGGGAAAAATTTAGCCCGCAGATAACTGGCTACACAAAGTCCGGACTCTATAATCCCCAGCTTTTTTAAGGCTTCCATCGCCATGAGAGGGTAGGAGAAAAACTGTTTGTTGTAGTAGATGCGAGAACTGCGTGGCCGCTCTATCAGGTCGCTGCCCAGCATATCTGTCCAAAAGTCTTCCACCTCTTTTGACTTGGAAAAAAACCGGTGACCGCCAATGTCGAAATGATAACCATGATAAGATTCGGTGCGGGAAATGCCACCGACATAAACCGGGTCTTTTTCAAAAACCACCACGCTGTGACCACTTTTGCAAAGCAGGTAGGCTGCGGTTAAACCTGCAGGCCCTGCACCTATAATTGCTATTCTTTTTGGCTGAATCATTTGATTGCCGCCAAAGATAACAGAACGGAGCGTAGATTTAATTGTTGTTGATGAAACATCATCTACGCCGTTTAAAAAAGTGGGAGAAAATTGACAACCATTTATTCTTTCTTAATGCTTTATTCCACATAAACAGTTGCATTTTCAAATGCAAATTCAGGTGAAATATCGTAGTCCCAAATTGTTACCACACCATTATGAATTGTTCTGATTATGTTAGGCCAGACAATTTCCCCCATTTCGCCAATTGATACCTTGTTGAAAATGTTTGTTTTTAGCAATTGGTCAATGCCCTCAAGGTTTTTATGATTTTCTATCAAAGGTAAAATGTCCAGTTTTTTAATCACCTCATTATTAAACCTGCATATTAAAAAGTAAGGTTCCGCTTTTTCTATTGATGATACTTTTAGCATTATTGAAGTGGATTTATTTTATGGAAATTTTTGCTGTCCCACATTTTCAAAAGTTCTTGTTTATGTATTTCTGCCCAAGCCTGAACGAGCTTTAGTTTATTGATTGGAATATCACCATTGAGTACATCACCATTTTGTATAAGAATATTTGCTTCAAAATCACCATACTTTACTTTAAAGTGTGGCGGATTATGATCATTAAAAAACATAAAAACAATTATTCCATAAAACCTGCTTATTTCTGGCATTTTTTAAACAAATTTATTTTCTTTTTTTGAATAATAATTGATTACAAAATTTTTCATAATCAAAATCATCCTTCAAATCACCCTTTCATTCATCTGCATAACACCAACAAATTTGAATTTCATAGTTTTGCAGCAATAAACAGAAATGGAAATATTTATTATTCTTGGGTTAATACTTTTTAATGGTCTTTTTGCAATGGCGGAAATAGCCCTTATTTCTGCAAGAAAAACAAAACTGGAGGTGCAGGCAAACAAAGGCGATGAGCAGGCACGATATGCACTGGCACTGGCCAATCATCCTGAAAAGTTTTTGTCAACAGTTCAAATAGGCATCACCATTTCATCAATTGTTACAGGTATTTTTTCTGAAGGGAGAGCAAAAGAATCGGTAAGTGAATTCATTAACAAATGGCCGGTTTTTCACCCACACAGCAATGCCATAGCCACCATTGTGGTGGTCATGATCATCACTTACCTGTCTCTTGTAAGTGAACTGTGGGGCAAAAGGATCGGTTTGTCAAAACCTGAAAAGATAGCTAAACTGGCATCGCAACCTATGCGGTTGCTGTCTTTGGTAGCTTACCCTTTCATCTGGCTTCTTAGTCACAGTACCAGTTTTTTGACCAAGCTATTCAACATTAAACCCAACGATTCCCCCGTGACGGAGGAGGAGATAAAAGCCATCATAAACGAAGGCACTGAAACGGGTGCAATAGAAGAAAAAGAGCAGGAAATGATTGAGCGGATCTTTCACCTGGGCGACCGCAAAATTATGTCGCTGATGACACACCGCAGCGACATTGTGTGGATGAATGTAAACAGCAAAGTAGCCGATATAAAACAAAAAATGAGCGAGGTAGTTCACACCAACTATCCCCTGTGCGAAGGAGCAATTGACAACATTAAAGGCATTGTATCCATCAAAGATATTTTGCTGGCGAATGATGACATGCTGCTGGCAGACCTCATGAAACCCGGCCTCTATGTGCCGGAAAACAACAGTGTGCACCAGGTGCTGGAAAAGTTTAAAAAGCAGAAAGCCAACAGTTGTTTTATAGTAGATGAATATGGCAGCCTGCAGGGCATGATGACCCTGAATGACATACTGGAAGCCATTGTGGGCGAAATAGGCCCCACAGATGAAGAAGATTATGAAATAGTAGAACGGCAAGATGGCACCTACCTCATAGACGGGCAATTTCCCTTTTACGACTTCCTGGCCCGGTTTGAAAGGATAGACTACATTGACAACGACGAGCCAAACTTCAACACCCTGGCAGGGTTCATTTTGCACCACCTGAAAACCATTCCCGCCACTGGTGACAAGTTTGAATGGCAAGGCTTCAAATTTGAAATCATAGACATGGACGGCAACCGGATAGACAAAGTGCTGCTGACAATGCCACAGGAAGAGGGGTGAAGTGTAAGGTGTTAATGTTAATCAAGGGTTGAATGTGCCGTTAGGCACTAAATATTGGTAACAAGTATGCTTTGCAGACGTTTTAAAGTGCCGTAGGCACGATATACCCGCCTGAACGGGCGGTTTTATTGCATTGATCAACGTTGCATTGATATTTCGTCCCGCCCCGGCGGGACTTTGACAACATTTTTATCTTTGATTACTACCAATATAACGTGCCTAACGGCACTAAAAGCAAGCTGTTTCAACCCTTGATTAGCATTGTTAAGTATGAAGTATGAGATAATTCCTAATTCCTAATTCCTAATTCCTAATTTTTAATTCTAAATTCTCTACATAATATTCAAAGAAATAACATCGCCTGGTATCTGCTGATCGCGGCTGCCTACGGCAACTGCCCTGAAATAGCCGGTTGTAAGAGGCGTTAAATCCGAAACAATGCACGACTTGCCTGTGCTGGGATATGTAGCCCAAACAGTTGTAGCTGTTGGCAATGTAGGACTGTAATGAAAAATGACATAGCGGGCTCCCACAGCGGTTTTTACCTCAAGCTTAACCCTGCCGCTGACTGATGTATTATTAGCAGTCAATCCTGCCGGCTTTTCCATTTTTACAGGTGGGCGTTTACTACCACTCTTGTTTAGAGGTACACCAATGTCCGTTAAAATGGACACATTGCCTTTGGCTGCGTTGTTAATAGCAATGATGGAAAATTCAAGGCTTATCTGCAGGGCTGTTTTTGCTTCATTCTTAAGCACAATCGCTCCTCTGTTGCCGCTTTGGGCAGTAATCAGTTTTTTGCTGTAATCACTTTGTTTCTCTTCTGTGTCTTTAATTTCTTCACTAACTTTTCCAATAATGGAACTTTTTTTTGTGTTGTCAATAAAGGTAGAAGACTTAGTGTCCAGGTCGCTTTCGTTCATTTTTGAATTGAAATACGATTGTTTCATGGTTGCTACTAACATAGTTATAGGGCGAGGGTTTTAATGACTTTTTTTTGTCGTCCTCCCCACATTAACGCTGCCTTTTTAAAACGTAGTATGTAATGGTAAAAGAATCTTGCTCTTTTCATCAGATTATTCTATACATAATTTTTATGTAATTGACTGAAAGCCTTTTTTATATTCAATGCTGCAAAAAGTTTTTTTACAACATAATTGATTATGCAGTTTTCTTTTCAGGAAAAAATGACTTAATCATAAGCAATGCAGACTTAATCATTAAGAGAGGCGACTTAATCATTAAGTTGGCAGACTTAATCATTAAGAGCGTTGACTTAATAACTAAGTCGGGACACTTAGTTATTAAGTGGGCAGACTTAGTTATTAAGTTGGCAGACTTAGTTATTAAGTTGGGAGACTTAGTTATTAGGAGGGAAGACTTAGTTATTAGGAGGGGAGAGTTAGTGATTAAGAGGGGAGAGTTAGTGATTTTGTTTGATTTTTTAATACAAACTTTAAATAAAAGTGTATTTCATTTAAATGTGCTGTAGTTTAGCAAGACAAAAAATGTATTGTAAAAAAATAAATGGAGCATTGGCGAAACTTTTTTCCTTTTCGTTTTTTTGCGTAAATAATTGCAACCCAATTTTTGAAAAATATTTTTTAATATAAAAGGTGCGTATTTTAGCGGAAATACAACTGTAAGCTGCAATTTTTATGACGACATCGTTCAAATTCATAATCGTAATAATAGTCCTTATTTTGACAGTTACGTCAAAAGCACAAGTACCTAAATCCGTTGACTATTTTGCCAATATCAAAAATTACAACTTATCAAAATTGTGGTGTGCAGACAGTATTCAGACAGAAGGCGACGGAGAAAAAATTTTATTTCCAGAACCACTTGGTTACATTGGCGACAATTATCAACGCTTCTACATTCACTACTTGATTGTTGCAAAAATCAAAGAGAAACCTTACCAATACAAAGTGTACGGCAAGACAAAAGTTAAAGACAACATTAGCAACTTTAGCGGAACAATTACTGTGAAAAACGCTATGCTTTACAAAGAAAGTGATGACCCCAAATACAAACAAGGAACTGTTACTTGTGACGTTATTTTTTACGAAGACAGCACTCAAACATCAAGTGGAATAATCAAAGGCATACTTACAACCGAATTTTGTGTTGACAAAAAAGGTAAACTTTCTTATGACGCTTTAATGATTGTAGCAGATGGCTATTATAACAATCAATGTAAAGCAACTTGGACAAGCTATAAAACTGGTAAGAGCAAAAGGTGTAATTGGGGTGACTTTCGTATGCCAGACAGTAAAGAGTTGGACAGCGGAGCAGGTGATGTTGTTATAAGCGAGAAATATGCAAAGAATGGTTGGGAAACATTTGTTGCTGCGTATAGTGCCGACAGCGATAAAGCAGAAAAAGCTTTGAAAATAGAAAGTAAAAAGTGGTGGGATTAAAACTGCAGCTTACATCCAGTTTTGCGCAAATGGGGCAGGATGTTATAGCTTCAGCAGCATCTCGTTGTGCGGCTTTTGCACCGGCTGAAAGTCCGCTGTTTATCGTTTAGTTGTTTCATGTACTTTTGGTTCATTGTTCGGCAGAAGTATCAGCAGAGGGAACGTAAAATAACCCATCTGCGCAAAGCTGCCGAGCCGTTATACGCAAATTTATAAGTAGTTCAATAATCTAACGAAACGCTAAGAAAATCTTAACCTGTAAAATGGCAAAAAAATATGAATGTGACAGACCACTATAAAAAACTAGGAGAACAAACAGGTGAGATATTAAATATGTCTCTATCTAACGTGGACTTAACACTTCTTTCCTCAAATCATGCTTTTTTACATGATTTTTCATCTTGGTTAGATGTCCTAAAACATAGACCTGAAATCAGTATACTGCAGAATGCAATTAAGGAATACCAAATGGCACTACTTAGTAATACTCAAGGGTTGTATCAACAAGCTTTTATGGGATTACGTTTTTTCTTTGAAAGAACATTAGTTGCAACATTATTTTCTGCAAATGAGATAGAATTGAATCTATGGAAAATTGGGGAAAGAGACACGTATTGGACAGAATTAATGGATGAAAATAAAGGAATATTCTCACATAAGTTTTGTCGAGCTTTTTTTCCTGAATTAAAAGAAGAGCTAGGCCATTTCGCAGCAATCACTAAAAAGGTTTATAGAGAATGCTCGGAATTCGTACATGGGAATAAGTCAGTTATTGATAAAATACCGAAAGGGTTAGAATATTCCGAACAACTTTTCTACGAATGGAATTCAAAGGCCGATATTATTAAAAGAATAATTTTATTTACCCTTTGTTTACGATATTTGAAGCACTTCACAGTCGATGAACGCAAGAAAATAGAAAGTACAATATCAGAAGAATTTAAATCGATACAGCCCATTAGTGAAATAATAAATAGTTAAAAATGTCAGAATTACTTTTCAGAACTGAAGATATCCCAAATGAAGAGATACTTAATTTGTTTGTAGAGACAAGTCAAGATAGGGAAGTAATAGAGAAGCTAAAGTCAATTTCTCCAATTATCTTAGTTGGAAGTCGGGGTGTTGGAAAGTCTTTCTTAATGAAAGTTGCAGAAGAAGAACTAAATAACAAGTTTATCCAAGACAAAATTTTACCCGTCTATCTTACTTTTAGTAAAAGTTCATTAATACATTCGGCAGACCCGAAGCAATTCGCAAACTGGATGTTATCATTAATTTGTTCGAAAACAATTAGACAACTTAGAAGAAAAGGGCTTTTAGCAAATTTACCTTCCTCCATAAATGTATTAAGTGGTGGGGAGTATTCTGAGGATTCATTAAAAATAGAAGAAGTCGCAAAAATTTATGAAGACTCTTGGAGAAATCCGAATGAAGAAGTTTCGACAAAGCCGATACCAACAATTGATGATTTCAAGGATGCAATTCAAGAAATTTGTGAAGAATTACAAATAAAAAGAATTAATTTATTAATAGACGAAGCTGCCCACATTTTTAGGCCAGAACAACAAAGACAGTTCTTTACCTTATTTCGTGACCTAAGGTCACCATTTATTTCTTGTAATGCCGCCGTTTATCCAGGAGTAACTTCTTATGGAGACATATTTCAGTATACCCAAGATGCAACATTCATAAATATCAATAGAGACGTACTTTCTACTTCTTACATTGATAGGATGAGAGAAATTGTTGAAAGACAAGCAGATTCAGACAGCAAATTATTAAATGAGATATCAAGAAATAAAAACAATTTTGAAATATTAGCTTATGCTGCCTCAGGAAATCCACGTTTTTTGCTTAAAACAATTGCAAGAACTCCAAGTGTAAGCTCCTCCCAATTAAATGAAACAATAAGAGAATTTTATAAAATAGAATTACTTGCCGAACACAGTAATTTAAGTGAAAAATATCCTGGTCAAAAGGGGCTAATCGATTGGGGCAGGAATTTTATTGAGAATGTAATTTTATTGGAACTTCAAAAAAAGAATATTAACTATTTGCAAAGCGACAAACAAACATCCTGTTTTATTTGGGTTCATAAAGATATACCCCAGACAGTAAAAGAATCATTCAGGCTATTAGAATACACAGGAATTATTCAAGAACATGGTAAAGGAATAAAATCTTCGGGTTCAGAAGTTGGAACTAGATATTTAGTAAACTTAGGCTGTTTGTTTTCGCAGGAGTCTACACCGTCAAACACTTCACTTAGTATAGCCAGAAATATCACTCCCAAAAAGATGACAGAGTTTGGAATGAACAATGTAAATTTCAAAAATCTAATTGATGAAATTCCTAATTTTAAAGAGAACGATATGGCTGTAATCCTTGAAAAGGAACTTAATAAATTTATAAGTGTATTAGATTTATCGGATTGGATAAAAGATACTTTAAGAAGACTTGATATCAATACAGTTAAGGATATCTTAAATACAACCGAAGCGCATTTGAAAACTGCCTACTATGTTGGTGATAAAAGAGCAAGACTCGTTAAAAGCGCAGCAATGGCATCAGTCTACGAGTACCTAAATGGGTAAAATCTGCCTACAATAACTAAGGTTTCGTCCTGCCCAACGGGCAAGGGATGAAACCGGTGTTGAACGAAACCTTCGGTAGCCGTGCACCGGGGGTTGTTATGGATTTGTCGGGGTGTTGGTCTGGGTTTACAGGCAGGCGGTTAGCTCCTTCATTTTCTAACCCCGGTTTCTATCAAAAAAGTTGAGTATTTTGCATCAAACAACTGTCCCAATGTTATCCCTCAATTTTTTGCCTTTTCCTGCTATTGAAACTGAAAGATTATTGCTTCGCCATTTGCGTATGGACGACCTTGAGCAATTATACCTGTTGCGGACAAATGAACAAGTCAACCTTCACCTAAACAAAGCACCCGATGCCTCAAGGGATGCCACCAAAGCCAAAATAGAAGAAATATTAGCTTCGCAGAATAAGAATGAAGCCATACTTTGGGTCATTTGTTTAAAGTCTGAGCCGGAAAAGATGCTTGGCAACATAGGCTACTGGCACATTAACAAAGAACATTACCGTGCAGAGGTAGGGTACATTCTACATCCCGACTTCTGGAAAAAAGGGATCATGAAAGAAGCGTTGAATGCTATCCTGGAATATGCTTTTACCAAAACTGATTTACACAGCATAGAAGCAAACATTAACCCCGATAACATAGCCTCGGGCATGTTGCTGGAAAGCTGCGGATTTGTAAAGGAGGCTTATTTCAAAGAAAACTTTTATCACGATGGGGTGTTTTATGATTCAATCATTTACTCACGATTGAAATAGTTAAGTATATTCTCTCAGCAATATCTTAAAATTTTCAGCCCATCTCTTTTCATGATTTTCACTGGCGTTGTTGCATGAATGCCTTCTTAATCCTTTGCGAAGCAAAAAATCCACTTTTATCATAAAAAAATCCTGTTAATCCCTTCAATCCGTGTTATCCGTGTTCCAAAATATCCTTCAAATTGATTCATGCCCCATTTCCACCTCTTATTTTGACCCTTCATTTAAAAGAAGTCTATTAGTTATCTTTGCCGCCCTATGGGCGAAAACAGATCAGTGGCATTTCATACGTTAGGTTGCAAACTCAATTTTTCTGAAACCTCTACACTTTCACGCCTGCTTGAAAATGAAGGTTTTGAAAAGAAATGTTTTGACGACCTGGCCGATGTCTATGTCATTAACACCTGCTCTGTAACCGACAATGCGGACAAGGAATGCAGGCAGATTGTTCGTCGGATTCAGCGAAAATCGCCTGAAAGCCTTGTGGTTATAACAGGTTGCTATGCGCAGCTAAAGCCCGAAGAAATAGCCTCCATAAAAGGAGTGGACCTTGTGCTGGGAGCGGCAGAGAAATTCAATATTGTTCAACACCTGAAAGAACTGACCAAAAACGACAGTGCCAAAATATGCAGTTGCGATATTGAAGAAGTATCTGGTTTCAATGCTTCATTTTCTATCAACGATCGCACCCGCACTTTTCTAAAGGTGCAGGACGGCTGCGACTACAATTGCTCATTCTGCACCATCCCCCTTGCTAGGGGCAAAAGCCGTAGCAACAGCGTGAACAACGTGGTGCAAACTGCGGAGCAACTGGCCGCAAATGGTGTAAAAGAAATTGTGCTGACCGGCGTAAACCTGGGCGACTTTGGTAAGGGACCACAGGGAAATAAAAAACACGATGAAAGCTTTTTTGATTTGGTAAAAGCATTGGAAGACGTGAAGAATGTGAGGCGTTACCGCATTTCATCCATTGAACCTAACCTGCTGACCAACGAGATAATAGAACATGTGGCGAACAGCGACCGGTTTATGCCTCACTTTCACATTCCGCTGCAGAGCGGCAGCAATGAAATATTGGGTCTCATGCGCCGCCGATACAAAAAAGAACTGTATGCCGAACGGGTGCAGCTCATTAAAACACTGATGCCTCATTGCGCCATCGGGGTAGATGTAATTGTCGGTTTTCCCGGCGAGACAGAAGAGTTATTTAATGAAACACTTGATTTTCTTCAAAGCCTTGACATCAGCTACCTGCATGTGTTTACCTACAGCGAAAGAGATGATACGCTGGCAACAGAAATGAGCGGCGTTGTTCCTGTCAACATTCGCCACGAACGGAATAAAAAGCTACGCAACCTGAGCTTTATGAAAATGAGTGAACACACCCGCCGGCACATAGGTCAAACCCGCAAAGTCCTGTTTGAAGCCAATGCCAAAAGTGGGATGATGGAAGGCTACACAGACAATTACATTAAGATAACCGCACCTTACAAGGCTGAGTGGGTGAATGAAATAGTAGATTGGATAGTGTGATGCGAGTTATGAAAAAGATAAAGCCAAGATGTTTAGGCAAGATAAAATCAAGATCTTAGATTATAGATGTTAGACAAAAACCATTCACTGCTATTCGTCCAAAATCTAAGCACTAAGTACTAAACTCTAAACACTAAACCCTAAACTCTAAACTAAGATTTAGCACCTATGTTTATTTGCCTTGTACCCGTTGCACCGCTTCGTAAAGAACCATCGCATCGCAGCGAAATGATTAGCCAGCTTTTGTTTGGCGAACTGTGTGAACTGCTTGAAAGCAACGGTGATTTTGTGAAAGTAAAAATGCAGTATGACAACTACGAAGGCTGGTGTCAGTCTGTTCAGTTAAGCAATTGCGATCATTCTGAACAGTCAAAAAATGTGCTGGCGGGTGAATGGTCAAACAGCATTTTGATCAATGGCATAGCAGCTATCATTCCTTTTGGCAGTTCCCTCTCATTTCTACACGAAACGGAGGTTTGTGTAAAAAATATGACCATAGAATATAACGGTGCATTCATTTTGCCGGGTGAATATAAATGGACTGAAGAAACAATTAAAAGAGTATCCGATAAATACCTGAATACGCCCTATCTGTGGGGCGGCAGATCTGTATTTGGAACAGATTGCAGCGGCTTTTCCCAAATGGTGTTTAAGTGCTTCAATATTTACCTGCACCGCGATGCAGCACAGCAAGCCACACAGGGCGAAGCCATTGGTTTCTTGCAGGAAGCGCAGCCCGGCGACCTTGCTTTTTTTGATAATAGTGAAGGAAAAATTATCCACGTCGGCATTTTACTGAACGCCCATACCATCATCCATGCTTCGGGAAAAGTGCGGATAGACAGCATTGACAACATGGGAATTGTGAACTCTGATACCGGAAAACGAACTCACAAATTGCGGGTGGTGAAGAGGATGGAAGGGAAGAGTTGAAGCCAATCTTCTGAGCATACTCTCTTCAGTTTTTTAAATCATTCAACCTCTTGTTCAGCATTTTTGAGAATCGGACAGCTCCGTCT
>JAYTGA010000111.1:0-1905 GCA_043733905.1 Segetibacter sp. | reverse complement strand
GCAACCCCAAACACCGAAACAACACTCATTGCCGATGTGGACGTTGACTTGCTAAAAGAACTCCACAGTTTTGGTGCAGTGCGGAACCTGAAGGACAGGTGGGCGGATATTTATAAGATTGTGAATAGGGGGAGGAGGTAGGTTGCTGCTCAAGGTTAGATTCTGCTAGCCAGTATTAAGCTAATTGTGCGGGTGAAGAGCATTAACAAAGGCGAAGCGGAACGATATGCTTTTGTTCAATTTAACGCCCTATCTATAGACGACTTGATTGCATAGAAATCCATATCAAAACAGTAACGCCCTTGCACAATTGCAGGATTAATCTTGTGACTTTTGGCAAAGTCAACGATTGCACTTTTATTAAAAGACGGATTTGAGGTTTTAAACTTCTTCCATTCGCTAAAGGCTATCAGACTATTACCAGCAAATTCGTTAGCTTCCTTTTCCTCCTTGCTGTTAGCATATTCAGGCGTATTATGCTCTTTATCCAGGTCAATAAATTGTGCTGTATTGTTATTGATCAGATGTTTAAATACGTGCCCTAATTCATGCATGATGGTAAAGGCAAAATTGTCGATTCTCTTATGCCTTATGCTAATACCAATAGCCGGATTTCCATTACTCCAGAAAGAAATGCCATCCACTGCACACTTTTCAGGATGGGATTGTACAATCAGCTTTATCCCATATTCAGCTAATACCTGAATAGTCTTTTCAACTGTATTTTTATTCTTTCTGAAAACTTCATTCAGCGTTTTAACCAACTCTCCTTCTTGCCGCACTTCGAAATCTTTCACGACTTTTTCATCTGCCAGGTAATGTACCAGTTTTGTCCAACCTACAAGGTTTATTTTGTCTATAGAAAGCTTCTCTGATTTCCTGAATTTTGAAAAAACAGCCTGGCTATACACTGCCGCTAACTGGTCAAAATTCTGAACCCTATAAATATTTTTGACGACCGGAATATCCTGCACTGGATTGCCTGTCAAGATACCCAGTTTTTTAAAATATTTTTCCGGAATGAACGGTTTAACCATTTGCCATGAATCTAAAGCAGCAATCCTTTCAATGTTCTTGCTATTAACCTTGGCCTCATCCAATTCATAATTGCTTTGCAGAATTAGCCATACAGTCGCATCCATTTTCAGTACTTTTCCTATTAGCAGGGCCACGTCTGCATTAACTCCTCTTTTGCCCTTAATAATTTCATTCAATTGGGTTTGAGGTATTCCTGTTAACTGCGCAAATTCTTTTTGCTTGATCCCCCGCTCTTTCAACTCATCATTCAAAATTTCGCCGGGATGGATAGCAGTGGCAGGCGTTAGTTGTTTAATATTGATAGACATTTTTTGTTGCCGTATTTATTCTGTTGCCGCCAGATTTCGGTTGTTAAACCAGTGCCTCTGGTTGTCTATTCATAATGTTTACTTATCTCTTCCAATTCCAAAAGAACAATCTCAAATGGAGCCGCAACATTTGCAACCTCTTCAAATATTAACCTGTATTGTTGATTAATCCTAACAGAGCTGAATCCTTTCAGACTTCCTTTTAGTTTTTCGTAGTTAAGTCCTGAAAATTGAAACAGTTGCTCAACTTTTTGAACTGATCTCAATTTGTTTACAGTTTTGATATACTGTTTAACGAGAGTTGGATTAGAACGAAATTGCTTATCCTCCACCTTTTTACCTTCGTACAGATCAGCTAATATTTGGTGTTTGAAAGATATTTCCATGGGTGAAATGCACAGCGAAAGTAATAAATAATTCACAAAATTGTGAATTATTTTTAAAACTACTTTCATAATACTTCAATACTCCGGTAATAATTTAAGCGGCCATTGAACCTATATGTAAGCATTGGTCGTAGAGTTTTTTTATTTTATTGCAATTCAGGTCAAGACCTAAG
>JAYTGA010000110.1:0-2718 GCA_043733905.1 Segetibacter sp. | reverse complement strand
TGGGCATAAGGAGAATGAACCGGCACGATTACCAATAAAATATTGGTATCCAGCACTACCTTCATGTTTATTGATTTGGGTCGTTTAGAATGGCATCAAAATCTTCCTGGGTTCTGTACCCGGCTTCCCAGGCAGCATCAGAAACTTTCTTTTGCAGCTTATCAGCAAAGTATCCTGCAATCAGGTTTTTTATAGCAATCAAATCTTCTTCAGAAATGTTTTTGCTATACAGCCGCAAAAGCTGGTGCTGCAGCGGGGTAAACTTTGTAGAGGGTGTCTGAGGGGTAACCATACAATCTGTTATTTGAAATGAAAGACCAAAGTTGTTAAGTTGACTGAAGCTGTAAAAAGCTCACTGAACCTACCTTGAACAAAATGATGCTCAGGTACATAACATTGATTATTAAAGATACAAAAAAGCGGTGAAGGACACCGCTGATAATTCTCATCAATCAACCAATTTAAACCTGTGCTTTTGGCCTTTTGAAAATTGCGTAGATCTCTACTACAAAACCTGCAATAATAAGGATTGGCGCAATAGTGATGCGGGTTGTGCTATAGACCAACTTTGTATCAAACTGGTTGGGGTCGGCGTTTTTGCCGCCGCCCATGATGAACATGCCAATAGCTATAATGACGGCTCCAATGCCCATCCACATATAGTTGTCTTTTTCGAACAATGGCAATCTTGATGTTTTGCCTGCCGACAAATCTTTGGCTCCTGTCCTGGGTTTGATAATATCAATTTTCTTTTCAGCCATTTTTGTAGATTTTAGATTTTAGTATTTAGATTTTAGAACAGAACTATTAGCCCTTTTTTATCTTTTCCCTTTTTGGTTTTGACTTTTCCCTTTTGAACTATTAATACAAATCGTCCAGGCTCATTTTCAGGTATTTAATAACACTCCGGTGTGTGCTAAACAGCGATATTGAAACACCGATTACGATCATTCCTCCAAATAAAATAAGTGTCAATTCATTATTGCGGATGGACTGCAACTGTGGAAATTGGCTCTCTGCCCATTGAATTAAAATGAACAGCAGCAAAATGGCAACTAACGAACTTATCAGGCCATTGACCACAGCCCGCAAGCCCATTGGCCGGGCAATAAAGCCACGGGTGGCACCTACCATCTGCATGGTTTTAATCAGGAAGCGATTGCTAAACATTGCCAGCCTGATGGTGTTGTCAATGCTCACAATCACAATGGTGCAAAGAACGACGGCTACCACAATGAAAATCAATGCGAGTTTTCCCGTACGTTCGTTCAGGTTATTCACCAGTGTTTTTGGGTATTGAAGTTCTTCCAGTTGGCCGCCCCATTTGCTCATGATGTCCGCTGATATTTTAGACAGGCTATCCTTGTTTACAAAGGCCGATTTTGCAAAAAAATCAATGCTTTCGGGCAGTGGGTTGGTTTGCAAAATTTTGTCCCAGTCCTCGCTGCTGCCTTCTTTCACCCATATTTTTTTTGCGCTTTCTTTGTCGGTGTATTGAACATCTTTGGCGTAGGGCTGTGCCGAAATGTAGGCCAAAATCCGCTTCACCGTGTCCTGGTTGGGCGTTCGCTGGCTTGGGAAGTAGGCACTGATTCGGATGTCCTCTTTAAACGAATTGCTGGCACTGCTAAAGTTCAGGAATATCCAGCCAAGAATGCCCATGATGAGCAGTACCAACGCCACACCCACAATGCTGTAGATATAACTCGGCTTACTTCTTTTGCTGGATGCTTTTCCAAATTGCGCCATACACTAAACAATTATTTTTTACTGTGCTTGCAAATGTAATGGTTTGAGGTCTAAAACCTTGCACCATATCAAATGCTTGTTCATTGCTTTTAACGCTGTTTTTGCTTTTCCTGTTTTTCGCTTCGGGAAAAGGTGATCGTCTTGTTATTTTGCCAGCAGCAGTCTTGTTTGTTCCCAGTTTTTCAGGTCGCCGTTTATTTGAAATAGTTGCGGTTTGCCTGCGGCAGAAATGATTCCACCAACGGCGGCTCCCGCTGCAGATCCAACTACAAAGCCTAAAACAAAAGCCTCACCAGCAGAGGTGTCGAAAAAATCGTCTGAAGCAAAAGCGGCAGCAGATAAAATGCCGAATGCAGACCCACCAATAGCCGATGCAATTAAAATGGAATGACCTCCTGAACGTTTGGTTTTAATAAAGCCGATGTTCGATTCAGGATATTCCGCAACAGCAGAATCTTTTCCTATCACAATAGAATGATCTGTTGTTTTTTGCAGGTAGCCTTTGGCAATTTTTTTGCCTGATAGATCAAATATCCTGAGAAATTTTTGCTGTTGGGCAGCTACAGAGCTAATACTAAGAATAGCACCCCATACCAGCCATAGAATCATTTTCATAGCAGTGGTTTTAGTTTTGAAAAAATGGTTAAGATGTTAGTCAAAGGCGCATATAAATTTAGGCATTTCGAATCAATAATGAATACCAGCTAATGAAAATTTGTTGATGACTGCAAATGGATTAGTTTTAATTTTTTATGATTCAGGCATGCAATTAAGAACAACTCTTATCATTGTTTTATTTGTCCTTATGGGAAATGTCTTTGCACAATCCCGGGCAGATAGCTGCCACATACCAGCTTTGCCGGTTATTCATTTAACAATACTCCGGTAGTTTTTTAAAAGCAAGTATGGTGGATAACTAATTGCTGTAAAAAAATAAATTAAGGATTGAAGATAGAAATAAAAAAAGGC
>JAYTGA010000109.1:0-2152 GCA_043733905.1 Segetibacter sp. | reverse complement strand
CTGATTATGCCTTTCGCTATCTCCCTTGCTGTATCTGCAGGTTCGGGAATTCCACTTTGCGTAGCAGCGGTAATAACCGGGGGAACATTTGGAGACGTTACTTCACCGGTTGCAGGAATGACCAATATGTCGTCTAACATAACTCATGCAGACCATACAAAATATTTAAAATATGCCAACCCTTATAATTTTATTGCAGCAGGTATTGCAGCAGTTTTATTTTTGATAGTAGGCCTTTTTTAATCAGCCATGATCACAGCTATTCGCTGAAAATTAAAACAGTAAAATACTAATACCAGCTTTCATTCTTATCAAGTCGAATTTGGTTGTAAACAATCGGCGTGGGCAACAGCGCAACTGAAGATCGGTCAACAGCGATTCTGAAGAAATCTTAAATATAAAGAAAATGAAAAATTCAAAACAAAAAAAAACTTTGAAAATACTTTTAGCATTAGATGGCTCTAAACATAGTAAAACAACGATTGAAGAAATTGCAAATAGGTTGTTCCCCGGCAATACACAGGTGCGTATTGTCTCCGCTTACGAAAAGGGTTCACTTGTAACACCTATGGGCCCTTTAGGGGCCGCAAAGGAGGTTTATACTATGGGCAACCGATATGCTCTAAAAGCGGCAGAGGCTATTACCGGAAATGCGGCGAAAATTTTGCGCGAAAAAAATCCATCATTAACGATTACAACCACAGTCATTGAAGGTTCTCCAAAGAGTGCCATCCTCAAAGAGGCCGAAAGATTCGGTGCTGATTTGATTGTGGTTGGTTCTCATGGTTCCGGGCCTGTCGGACGTTTTTTGCTGGGCTCGGTTTCCCAGGCAGTGGCATTACATGCAAAATGCTCTGTAGAGATTGTACGTAAATAAAATACCGGTGCAACCGCTTAACTGAAAACGTGCAGCTACTAAGTAGGATCTTTTATTTAAAACAAATGGAAGCATTAATATATAACATCAGGAATACTCATAGAAAACAAACAAATTGGTACGTCATTACTGGAGGGCCAGGCTCAGGTAAAACAACAACCGTTAATTTGCTTACAGCCAGAGGTTATAAGATAACATTTGAACATGCAATGCATTACCTCGATACGCAACGCCTTATTGGGAAGACAGTTGACGACGTTAGAAAAAATCAGAAGGAATTTCAATTGGGAATTTTGGACATGCAAATTGAACAGGAAAAGGCACTTTCCCCGGATGATCTTGTCTTTCTTGACCGGGCAATTCCTGATGCGCTGGCCTATTATCATTTTCTGAATCTTCCGGAAGATGAAAAACTTTTGGAAGCATTGCACACTGTCGCCTATAAGAAGGTGTTTATCCTGGATTGCCTTCCCTTGGTGCAGGATTATGCCCGAAGAGAAGATGAAACAGCGCAGAAAAAAATTCATGCTATGCTAATTGAAGTTTATGAAGCATTACCTTTTCCCACTATTCGCATACCGGTTCTTCAGCCGGAAGAGCGGGTAGATTTTATTTTAAAAAACCTGTAACTGTGAAAACAAAGTCAAAAATCATTTTCATTCATTCTACGCCTGAAAAGGTATTTACCCAAATGGATGACTTTTCCAAAACAGGAATGCATATGGGCGAAAACTCCATGATGATGATGGGTAGTAAATTAAATTTGAAACAACTCTCAGCCTATGCAATCGGAGTAGGCGCAACATATCGCTGGTATGGAAAGATGATGGGAATGACAATTGATTTCAGCGAAACCGTTACAGAGTGGCGACGCCCTGTTTTTAAAAAATGGGAAATAGTTGGGGAAGCAAAAATAATTATTATGTCATGGTATCGCATGTGGTTCGAAATAGTTCCTGCTGAAAATGGAACCAGTGCAAAACTTTCAATCAGTTACCTGCCACCAAAAGAATGGTACTATAAAATTCTTTCTTTCTTTTTTGCCAGATGGTATTGCAACTGGTGTTTGAATAATATGCTGAATGATACCAAAAAGGAACTTGAAAATAATTTCAAGAAAAATTAATTCCTTCCAATGACAAAACTAAAAAATATTCCTACTTCGTCACCCGAAGAATTTTCTAAGAAAAAATGTAACAATGAATTGATAGCATTTCAAAAGAAACTTTTTGAACTTCAAAATATTTTTTATGCCGATGGACGTTTTGCACTGCT
>JAYTGA010000108.1:0-26113 GCA_043733905.1 Segetibacter sp. | reverse complement strand
CCACCATCAGCAACAAAGAAGGGCAGATCATCCTAACGCAAACCTTCGGACAAAACAGTGGCAGTGCCGCCAGGTCTTTGCAACTGCCAACATCCGCCACCAACGGAACTTACCAGGTTCGCATTACCACCCCAGACCAGACAACTCTTGTGCAAACAGTTGTTGTAGGGAAATAGGAAGAGAAGTTTTAAAATCTTAAAACACAAGAGGTCTCAACTTGAATGTTGAGGCCTTTTCTGTTTTGATAGTGATAATTGCAGGGCTTAGGAGCAAAGGGTATAAAAAGATGAATAAAAATTCTGACGATGCAGTGAGTGACACAACCGGGGCTAAATAAAGGACTTTCGTTGGGACAAAAAAATAAATCGCTTAAAAAATGAACTTCATGTTTAAGTGCTCATTTCAATCATTCTAAATTGGTTCAGTGGAGGTAATCTTGTTACATTTGACCCAATTAAAGAATAGTCTTTTAAAAACAAACTATTAAAATGTTCTTATGAAACTTGATACAAAAATCATTCACGCAGGTGCGGAACCTGACCCAAGCACGGGTGCTATTATGACACCCATTTACCAGACTTCGACCTATGTGCAGTCGGCACCGGGGCAGCATAAGGGCTATGAGTATGCCCGGTCGCAAAACCCTACCCGCAAGGCCCTGGAAGATGCGCTGGCTATTATTGAAAATGCGAAGTATGCACTAAGCTTTGGCAGTGGGGTGGCCGCCACTGATGCGGTTATAAAATTACTCAACCCAGGCGATGAAGTGATTGCAGCCAGCGATATGTATGGTGGCACATACCGGCTTTTTTCCAAAGTGTTTGAACGGTTTGGCATTCGGTTTCATTATGTAAATATGCAGGACACAGCCAACATTACGGCGGTGATCAACAAGAACACAAAACTGATTTGGACGGAGACGCCGACCAACCCGCTGATGAACATTACAGACATTGCGGAGGTTGCCAAAATAGCAAAAGCGAACAATGCCCTGCTGTGTGTTGACAATACATTTGCCTCGCCATATCTTCAAAACCCTTTGGATGACGGTGCCGACATTGTGATGCACTCTGCCACCAAATATCTTGGCGGACACAGCGACACCATTCACGGCTGCCTGATGATGAACGATGCCGAGCTTCGGGAAAAATTGTATTTTCTACAAAAAAGCTGCGGTGCAGTGCCCGGTCCAATGGACTGTTTTTTGGTGCTTAGGGGAATTAAAACTTTGCACATTCGCATGCAGCGGCATTGTGAAAACGGGGAGAAAATAGCACATTATCTTCGTAGTCATGCTGCTGTTGAAACTGTGTATTGGTGCGGCTTTGAAGATCATCCTGGGTATGAAATAGCCAAGCGACAAATGCGTGGCTTTGGAGGTATGATGAGCTTTACACTGAAAGACGATAGTATTGAAACAGCTATCAAAGTATTGTCCTCAACAAAACTGTTTTCGCTTGCCGAGAGTTTGGGGGGTGTCGAATCTCTTATTAATCACCCGGCCAGCATGACCCACGCCTCCATTCCCCGGGAGGAGAGGATCAAAAATGGTTTGTCGGACTCCCTCATTCGCCTGAGTGTGGGCATAGAGGATGCAGATGATTTGATAGAAGATTTGAAGCAGGCAATCGGGTAAATGTATAAAACCTTATGAACCAAAAGGGATAAAAAAAATGAGAGGCTGCCTTTTTGGAAGCCTCTCATTTTTTATGGAATGATGCTCATCTACAAACTCATCATTTCTTTAAATTTCACCGTCTGCCTTCTGCTCACTTCTATTTTTTCGCCTCCTTTAAGGTCAAGCATCAGGCCGCCATTAAAATAGGGTTCTATCTTTTCAATCCAACGCATGTTAATGATGTGTTTTCTATTGGCACGAAAGAAAACCTTGTCGTCCAGTCTTTCTTCCAGTGAATTAAGAGATTTTAAAATGAGTGGTTTGTTGGTGCCAAAAAATACTTTGGCATAATTGCCTACACTTTCAAACAGGCGGATTTCGCTCAGTTTCACAAACCAGCATCGTTCTCCGTCTTTTACAAAAACCTGGTCATCTTCGCCAAGTGTATTGACTAGTTGCGCCTTGTCTGCACGATCTGAAGCAATACTTTCTTCATGATTCACTTTTTGGATGGCATCATGAAGACGGCGGGTTTCTATAGGCTTCAGCAAATAGTCAAGGGCGTTGACTTCAAATGCTTTTAAAGCAAACTCATCATAAGCCGTTGTGAAAATGACCTTCGGTGATTTGTCAAGTTCTTCCAGCAAATCAAATCCTGTTTTACCGGGCATTTGTATATCAAGGAAGATAAGGTCGGGATTGTGTAGTTCAATTTTTTCAACCCCTTCCTGCACATTGGCAGCTTCATCAATAATTTCTATTTCGCTAAAGTCTTGCAGCAGTTTTCTTAATTCATTCCTGGCAAGCCTTTCATCGTCAATGATAATGGTTCTGATGGACATGTTCTTTTTGTTTTAAAATCGTTTTTCGTTTCTGGTTTCTCATTATTTGTTTCTCGTTGCCTATGATGTGCCATTAACTTATCAACCATTCGCAGTTTCCTGTCTAAATACTAATATCTAAATGCTTGCTAATAACTACTCATTCGCAGTTTCCTGTCTAAATACTATCATCTAAATACTTGCTACTAACTACTCATTCGCAGTTTCCTGTCTAAATACTATCATCTAAATACTAAATACTAAATACTAAATAACAGGCATTGTAATAATTGCTTCTACCATCTTATTGTCTGTACTGTTTTTTATTTCAAAATGAGCCTTATCGCCATACATGAGTGACAGTCTACTGAGAGTGCTTGAAATCCCAAATCCATCGGGGTTAAAATTGCCGTTCAGATGGCCAGTATTCTTTACAATTAATTCGTGATGGTCATCTTTAAAATCTGAAATAATTTTGATTACACCACCTTCCAGCCTTTTGCTGATGCCATGTTTGATGGCATTTTCCACGAGTGTTTGCAGCATCATAGGCGGCACAGGCTGGTTCAGTGTGTCTTCGTCAATGTCATATTCAATATTGAGCCGTTGTTCAAAACGGATGTGTTCGAGTGCGAGGTAATCTTTTACAATGTCAAGCTCTTTTTCCAACGGAGTTGTTTCAACCTTTTCTACCTGCATACTGCTTCGCAAAAGGTTGCTGAGTTCGGTAATGGCCTGCCTTGCCCTTACCGGATTTTCATCTACCAATGCCCTGATGCTGTTGAGTGCATTGAAAATGAAATGCGGGTTAATATGCGACTTGATCGTTTTTAATTCAAGTTCTTTTACCAGAGCCTGAAGTCTTATTTTATCTAATTGTTCCTGCTGGCTTTTGAGGACATAGTGATAAGTAAAATAAATAAGATTCCAGATAATAAGAAAAAGAAAACTGCCAAAAGTAGCCCTCAGCGTTTGATTGAAGAGAGTCAGTTTTTTAAACCTGTCCGGTGTAAGATTGAGGCCGTCTTCGATAATAACACTTCCAAATCCAAAAATAAAAGAAGCTACCAGCGTAGTTAAAAACATCAATGTAATCTGCCTGTCAATTCGCTGGTTGAGAATACCGGTTTTTATGATGTAAGACCTCATGACATGGGTAATGAGAATACCAATGAGAACATCAATAAAAAGAATGCTGAAAAAATTTGGCTGCTCTTCTGTCCGAAGGGTGACATAAAAAAAAGTGTAGACAATAATGTAAGTACTCCACCCGCCAATCTGGCACAACCAATATTTAGATATCTTTAACCTCATAACAAATCAAAAGTAACAATATTAAAAAGAGCTTTCACCTTGTTTTTATTAATGGCTGATTAGCGGTTTCAGCGGCATAGCCAGGCCAGTTTATTACTTAACTGCTGCATAAGAATCTGCAATTATTTTTGGTAACCAGCTAAAGAATAAAGATTTGGCTTCATTGGCGACGCTCCATTCAAGTTCAGTTTTTCAATTATACTTTGCACACATTTTATTAAAGTTTTATTGAAGTTCATGTCTTGTAATGTAATGCCTTTGTAAGCATGACAACGATTGAACACATTCTCCATAAAACTGTTGTTAAGATCGAAATTGGATGCATGGACTTAGTTTATTGACTTAATTTTACAAAAAATACGGATGATGGAAATTACCCCCGGAACATTGCTCAAAACCATAGACAGTCCCGCCGACCTTAAAAAATTAAGCAGGCAACAACTGCACAAAGTCTGTGACGAACTACGACAATACATTATTGACATTGTGAGTGTGCATGGCGGTCACTTTGGGGCGAGCCTTGGTGTGGTGGAACTTTCTGTTGCCCTTCATTATGTTTATAATACGCCTTACGATCAGTTGGTGTGGGATGTAGGCCACCAGGCTTATGGTCACAAAATACTCACAGGCCGCCGGGATGATTTTTACACTAATAGAAAATACCACGGCCTCAGTGGCTTTCCCAAAAGAAGCGAAAGTGAATACGATACTTTTGGCGTAGGTCATTCTTCTACTTCCATTTCCGCCGCCTTAGGCATGGCGATGGCCGCCAAATACAAAGGTGAAAAAGACCGCAAATCGGTCGCTATCATTGGCGATGGAGCCATGACTGCGGGAATGGCTTTTGAAGCCATGAACCATGCAGGTGTGGCTGATAGCGACATGCTCATTATACTCAATGACAACTGCATGAGCATTGACCCTAATGTGGGTGCATTGAAAGAATATTTGACTGATATTGCCCTGTCACCTACCTACAATAAATTCAAAGACGACGTTTGGAAAGCACTCGGCAAACTGCCTGTGGGCAAGGGTTTTACCCGATCTATGGCGCACAAGCTGGCCGACAGCCTCAAGGGAATGATCAGCAGCAGTGCTAATCTTTTTGAATCGCTGAAGCTGCGTTATTTTGGACCTATTGACGGACACAACATTACCAAACTGGTGGATACTTTAAAAGATTTGAGAGAGATTCCTGGTCCAAAGATTTTGCACATTGTGACGGTGAAAGGCAAGGGCTATAGCCTTGCAGAAAAAGACCAGACCAAATGGCATGCACCCGGGTTGTTTGATAAGATTACGGGTGAAATTGTCAAGAAAAAATACGATGCAGCACAGCCGCCTAAATACCAGGATGTGTTTGGCCTTAGCATCATAGAACTGGCTGAAAAAAATGATAAAATAATGGGCGTGACCCCAGCCATGCCCAGCGGCTGTTCATTGAAATTTATGATGGAAAAAATGCCGGATCGTTCGTTTGATGTCGGCATTTGTGAGCAGCATGCCGTCACGCTGAGTGCGGGTCTTGCCACGCAGGGCATGAGGGTATTCTGCAACATTTATTCATCGTTCATGCAGCGGTCTTTTGACCAGGCGGTGCATGATGTGGCTATACAAAAACTGCCGGTTATTTTTTGCCTTGACCGGGCAGGCCTGGTAGGCGAAGACGGCTCCACTCACCATGGCGCCTACGACATCCCATACTTCCGATGCATACCTAACATGGTGCTGAGTGCGCCCATGAACGAGCAGGAACTACGCAACCTAATGTACACAGCACAGCTTGACAGCAATCAATCTCCTTTTGTGATCCGTTATCCGCGGGGCGAAGGTGTGATGGTAAACTGGCAAACTCCTTTTGAAGAAGTAAGCATTGGTAAAGGCCGCAAAATAAAAGACGGTGAAGATGTAGCCATCCTCACTTACGGCCATCCGGGCAACTTTGCCACCGCCGCCATCCGCGAATTGAGAACCGATGGCATGAATCATGCACACTACGACATGCGTTTTGTAAAGCCAATTGACGAGGAACTTTTACACGAAGTATTTGCCAAATACCACAAAATAATTACGGTGGAAGACGGTACAATAATAGGGGGTTTTGGTAGTGCCGTCCTGGAGTTCATGGCGAAACATAACTACACAGCCGAAGTAAAAATGCTCGGGATCCCCGACCGTATTGTTGAACACGGCAGCCTGAAAGAATTGCACCGCGAATGTGGTTATGATGCACAAGCGATTGCAGAAGCCGCAAGAGATATGGTGAAGGAGTCAGTGAAGTTTAGTTCGATGATTGGGGGGTAAGGCATGATTTTTTGATCGCTCATTTCAGTGTTGAGTTTACTATTTTTCTCCTGAAAATTTATTTTGGTTCAAAAGATTTTGTTGTTACTGAACCTAAGCACTATTTCTATGTTTACATTTTTCATTAATTCTTTAAATAATTCTCCCATATTATCATGATTGAAACCAAAGGGTACGCTACCCAAAAAGAAAAGACACCATTAGCACCATGGACATTTGAAAGAAGGGAAGTAGGACCACACGATGTGCAGTTCGATATTTTATTTTGCGGCGTTTGCCACTCAGATTTGCACCAGGTTAATAATGACTGGTTTCCAGGGGTATTTCCAATGGTGCCTGGCCACGAGATTGTAGGACGGGTGGTGAAAGTGGGTGACCAAGTCACTAAATTTAAAGTAGGAGATTTAGCTGGTACAGGCTGTATGGTTGACTCCTGCCAGGTGTGTGAAAACTGTAAGCAAGACCTGGAGCAATATTGTCTTGAAAGTAGCACCCCGACATATAATGGCTACGAACGTGACGGGAAAACCCCAACATACGGCGGCTATTCAAATACAATTGTTGTGAGGGAAGAGTTTGTTCTCAGCATATCAAACAAGCTTGACCTGGCGGCTGTGGCACCCTTGCTATGTGCAGGCATTACAACCTACTCACCGCTTCGCTACTGGAAAGTTGGAAAAGGACATAAACTGGCCGTGGTTGGCCTGGGTGGTCTTGGACACATGGCGGTTAAATTTGGCGTGGCTTTCGGAGCCGATGTGACTGTGTTAAGCACCTCTCCCAAAAAGAAAGAAGATGCCTTGAAATTAGGCGCACATCATTTTGTGGTTACCAACGATGGGGAGCAGGTGAATGCTGCAAAAGGCACATTCGATTACATATTGGACACTGTGTCTGCTGAGCATGACTTCAACATGTATCTGTCGCTGTTGCGAACCAACGGAACAATGATTTGTGTAGGTGTTCCATCCAAACCTGCTGAGGTAGCCGCTTTTAGTCTGCTTGGTGGCAGGAAAAGTCTTGCTGGTTCAGGCATTGGCGGCATTGCCGAAACTCAGGAAATGCTTGATTATTGCGCAGAAAATAATATTGTTTCAGACATTGAGCTAATTGACATAAAAGACATTCAAACAGCTTATGACCGCATGGAGAAAGGTGATGTGAGGTATCGCTTTGTGATTGATATGGCGACTTTGTAAGGTAATTGTATCCTAATATTTTTTAGCTGCCGGTATTGTAACCGGCAGCTTCTTTATGCAATAGCAAAAGGGAAACGGTACAAGTAATTTTTTTTGACAGTCACATTACAGCAAAAGAGCCGAAACTTGTTGGAGTTTCGGCTCTTTTGCATACTATCATCATACCTCTTTAGTCACTTGACCCCAACGCGAACTGCCAGCCAATTCTAAACTGTTCTTTATACCTCTGGGCATCGTTGCTTTCTTCTTTTTGGGTGTTGAAATATTGGGCTTTGATCATTGACTTGTAGCCAGATAACTGGTAGGCGATGGCGGCTGAAAACCGCTCTGCATGACCGGCCAACAGGTCGTTCAGATCCATCTGGTCGTAGCGGACAGACACAATGGTTCTGATGCTTTTATTGAAATAATTGAGCTGTGCAGTCCATCCGCCAAATTTGAATTTGCCGTTGGTGGCATCTTTTGGCAGACCTCTGAGAAAAGGATCGCTATCGTTTTGGGGTTTGCCAGTGAGCGATTGTGTTTCAAATTGTGCAGAAATGCCTTTGTAATAAACAGCCGCATCGGCACCGAGTCCTGTCCGCTCCCCGTCAATGGCTTTGAGGCCGTATGTACCTGTTTGCCCGACAATGAAAGCTGTGCCTGTTGGCAGGTTTCGTTTTGTGTAGCGGACATTTGCCCCCACACAAAAAGTAGGCTTGTCGCTGATGTCATCGTCAATATCGGTGTCCTTGTAACGTGTTGGATAAGATGCTTCAAGGCGGCCAATGTATTCAAACCCTCCGCTGGGGTCGTTGTCGCCCTGGTAAAAGAGTTCGCCAACGCCTGTGTAAACACCTGCATAGGCCCTGATGCGGTGTTCGAGCATACTTTTTTGCAGTGTCACACCCACATCTCTGCGGGTAAACAAGTCGCCGCGGAAGGCTTCGGAGCGTTGCCAGTAAGGCGATTTTCCAAAACCAGTCATCGAAGTCCTTGAATAGGGCAGGAGCCCATAACCCACAATCACATTAACAGCCTTGAATCCTTTGTAGGTCACATTTGCATCGTAGAGAGTGGGTGCTTCGGGGTCGAATGTGGTAGCACCAACGTTGGAGAAATCGGCCTGCAACTTGAACTCATAATTTTTCCCGATTTCACCTTTCATCACCAATCTTGCATCTCGCAGGCGGAAGCGGTTTTTGTTTTCGCTGCGGTTGGTTTCGGTTGGTTTCAGGTAGCGGAAGTTGAGGTAAGAAGACATGACTGCGCCTATTTCCAATTTCAAATCGCCTTTGGTAATGGTGACCTGTGCCACCGACATGGTGGACACCAATGCGGTCAATAAAAAAGCAAGTAATATTTTATTCACTTAAAATGATTTTTTGTTGTTGAAAAAGATGTGTGTTGTGAATGGCAATGGCTTAAAGATGGTTGCCTTTGAAAACAACATTGTCAAAACGGTCGTTGCCGCTGGTGCTACCTGGGGTGTAATTGCTAAATTCAATCTTGATGGCAAAGTTTGGATTGTTGTCAATTCCTGAAATGCCTGTGAAATCATACTTTACCTGGAAATAATCGGGTGCGACTGCCGGGGAATAATCAGGATACGCAATGCCGGTTGTGATGTAATTAATGCCATCAAGCGTGTAGCTGATGCTGTTGGTTTGCGCCCCGCTGGTAGAGCTTTCCACCTCGGTGCTGAACAGTATGTTTTTATAGTTGGTTGTTGGTGCTTTGATGATGAATGATCCTGGCGGGTTGCGCAACCGCAGGGCATTTCCCGCAGTATCGCCATTCTGTGCATTTAGGAGGGAGCCTGGATTGTAAGAATCATAGACACCTGCATAACTCATGTTTGCACCACCAATCGTAAAGGTGGGTGTGAGCAGGCTGTCGAGGTTAAAATTCCAGTAGTGGATAATGACCGGAGGTGTTGGCGGCGTTGGTCTTATCTGGTTGCCATCGAGGGCAATGTTGTCAAAACGGTCGTTGCCACTGATGCCCGTGTCGTTGACTGCAAACTTGATCCTGATTTTGAAATTGGGATTGTCATTTGCCCCGGCAATGCCGGAAAAGTCGTAGGTAAACCCCTGCCAGACCGTATCCACCTGATGAATGTAAGGGCGAAGGCCATCGTTGATGAATATGCTGCCATCAATTGAATAGGAGAGAATGTTTTGCTGCGCACCACTGTTGGATCGCTGTTCTGCAAATGAAAAAAGGAGATCTTTGAAATTGGTGGAAGGAATATTGAGTGTAAATGTTCCCGATGGGTTTCTAAGGCGGAGGCCGCTGCCTGCCAGGTCGCCATTTCGTGCATTGATGTCTGAGCCGGGATTGACTGCATCGTAAATGCCGACACCACCTGTGTAAGACAACACCCCGCCGCCCTGTGTAAATGCAGGCTCCAGCAAAATGCTTCCATTAAAACTCCAATAGTGAATATTGGTTCTGCTGCCAAGCGAAGGGGTAGATGGTAAGTTGTAAACCTGGTAAGGAAACACCCGGTCTTTGACACAACCCGAAACAATGCAAATGATTAATAAGAGAGAGAGTAAATTTCATTTCATAACAGTTTTCAAATAAAGGGCGAAGGTATTAAGCCGACATTCGCCGAATATTATCTTACCGTTAAGAAACGACACTGCGCAATCCAATGGTTTCAAAAATCTTTGCGGAAATCATTCTGATTATTTACCCAGAACCTGGGAATTGGCTTTCAATAAAACAGAATGAAATTTCTTATTAGCAGGAATGCCAAGGTGTTTTGCCTCCACACCATCGTTGTATAAAACAACGCTGCCATCGTCGCAAACAAGCTGTAGTTGGTTTAGTGCAAGATGACCATTTTCATTAACCCCGGCAATGCCTTCTATGTTCAGTTCTGTAGTTTTGAAAGCACTCAACCAAACAGGTTCATCGGTAGCCACACCTGTCCATTTGTACAACGCACTGTTAGGTGTGCCATCGCAGCTTCCGGCAGCAATGATATAGACACCATTTGACAGCCTCACCATGTCCCTGATACTACGGCCATCAAGGTTCAGCTCCACAGGTTGCCCAAACGAAGGCTTGCCTGCAGGCGACCCATTGTTGAACCATGTTTCAAAATTGAGCAGGGGAGCAATGAGAGCTTTATCCCTGATTTTCAATGGAACAAGCGGCGCTCTTAAACCAATGTAAAGTGTTGTATTGTCTGGTGCAAAAACAATCCCTTCTGCATTGAACCCATCTTTTTCTTTCGGGTCTCTTCCATCGCTGGCTGCCTTTGATAGTTTGTAATTATTGTCATCGCCCCAGTGCAGGAGGCTTTCCCGCAGACCGGAATAGTATCCCACAAAAGAGAAGGAAACATCGGCTCTTATGCCTTTCACATCAGTCGCAAAAATGCGGTTACGGTTGGGTCTGTCTTTGGCCTTAGGTGCTTTGCCATTGCTCATAGACCCCATCCAGTAAATACGGTCTTTGTGTGCAATGCTTTTCACGGCGGCCTCCACATCGGTTTCTAAACAAACTCCTTCTTCGCAATCCGTCAGGCCAAGAAGGTTGCCATAGGAAAAGGTCTTCAAAGGTCCGCCTGATTTCTTCCGGTTATAAAGGTAAAGGCCGTTTTTTTCATCATCACCTATCAGCATAAAATTATCGTCGAGAGGGATAAGGTCGGAAGCATCGCAAATGCCGGTATGCCAGAATGTAGCGGCAGGTTTTGTTTCCGCTTTTACAGTTCTATCTACTACCGCTGGATTGGAAGCTGTATAATTGATGACAAGTGTTTTTTCGAATTTTTCTTTCATCAGTGTCAGCGTAATAATTGAATATCCCACACCAACCGGAACTATTTTCACCACAGCATGTCCGTGGTATTTTTCAATCAAAATATTGCGGGTGCCTGCTACAGAGTCATTGTCGTTGTCTGCCATCAGCGTGTATGCTGCGATGTCAAGTTCTGAATTATTTTCTTTTACCAGCAGGTCAATACCAATTGTGGCCGCGGGGTCAGTAGGGTCGTTCACAACCCCGCTGATGTTGGGGGGAAGAAGATAATTGTTAAATCCTGTGACGTTGAAATTAAAGATGAGATTGTTAGAAGCGGGTTGGTAAAATCTGTTATCGAAAAAATGCGCATCGGCATCCATCCCTTGTAGCAAAAATGAAAAACAGAAATAAACAAGCGAAGTAGCAAACTGCCTCATGCGGTAGAAATTGATTTGTAAATAAGCACTAAACTTTTTGTGGTAAGTTTAAAGTTGGGTTATTTTTTTGTTATCAAATTTAGAGAAAAGTAAAAGGAGTTTATCATGTGATAAAGCTGGTGGGTTTTCATTTAAATTCCATTGGTGTAATTATTGTTTATCAAAAATGAAACCTACGAAATGTCCACAAAAAAAACGATCGTTCTCGGTGCTTCTACTAATCCTTCACGATACAGTTATCTTGCTATCAACAAGCTGGTGGCGCATCAACATCCCGTGGTGGCTATTGGGCTGAAAGAAGGTGTTGTCAACAATGTTTCTATTATTAAAGGCCAGCCCGATGTACAAGACATTGACACCGTGACACTCTACCTAAACCCCGGCAATCAGAAGCCTTACTACGATTACATCATTTCTCTAAAACCCAAACGTATCATCTTCAATCCCGGAACAGAAAATGAAGAATTGCAGGAACTTGCCGCTCAAAACGGAATTGAAACAATGGAAGCATGTACACTGGTTTTGTTGGGTACGGGACAGTATTAACAATTAATAATTAAATATCTTCCAGCTTAAACGTTTCCTTCACCCTGATCCCTTTTTCCGTCTGCTGAAGAGTGCAACATTCCACCCTTGGGTCGTGTTCAAAAAAGAGGATGTAATCGTTTTCCAAAGCCTCAGTTAAGAAAGCTTTTTTTTCAGTTAATGTCTTTAGCGGAAACATGTCGTAGCCCATCACATAAGGCAGTGGAATGTGCGCCGCTGATGGCAGCAAATCGGCCATGTAAACAATGGTGCGGCCTTTGTATTTCAGCATGGGCAGCATCATTGCACGGGTATGACCATAGGCAAATTTCAAAGTGAAATCTTCACCGAATATCGGGACACCTTCTTTCACTTCGGCCATCTTGAGTTTGCTGCTTTCCTTGATCGGCAAAATGTTTTCCTTCAGGAAAGATGCTTTTTCTCTTTCGTTGGGTTCTGTGGCCCATTTCCAGTGCTGTTCATTGCTCCAAAATGTGGCGTTTTTAAAAGCAGGAACAAGCAATTCATCCTGCCTTTCTATGGTGCCGCCACAGTGGTCGAAGTGGAGGTGGGTATGAAACACATCGGTGATGTCGTCTTTGGTGAAACCGTATTGCGCCAACGAGTTTTCCAATGTGTCATTGCCGTGCATGTAGTAATGACTGAAAAATTTTGCATCCTGCTTGTTGCCCATGCCTGTGTCTATGAGAATGCGTTGATTATCCATTTCCACCAGCAGGCAGCGCAAAGCCCAGGTACACATGTTGTTCTCATCGGCGGGGTTTAGGTTGTTCCAGATGCTTTTTGGCACCACGCCAAACATGGCTCCTCCATCCAGCTTGAAGTAACCGGCGTTGATTGGGTAAAGTTTCATTTTGATAAATTTATAACCGAGTGTTGTTTTTCTTTTTTCAATGTCACAAACAAAGCAACCAGACCTGCAACAAAAAACAGAACAAGTGTAATGACTGAATTGCGCATATTTCCTGTGAGCTGTTGAACAAAACCAAAGCTAAACATCCCGATAACGATGGCCAGCTTTTCTGTCACATCATAAAAGCTGAAGAAAGAAGCGGTGTCGTGGGTTTCAGGCATTATTTTTCCATAGGTAGAACGACTGAGCGATTGTATGCCGCCCATAACCAATCCTACCGTAACGGCTACCAGGTAGAATTCCATTTCGGTCGTAATAAGATAAGCGGCTACACACACGCCAATCCAGATAACGACCGTCACCATCAGCACTTTGATATTGCCAAATCGCTTTGATAAATGAGCCATGATATAAGCCCCTGCAATGGCGACAACCTGTATGATGAGGATGGAAGCAATCAGTTTTGGCGTGGGCAAATGCAACACCTGGCTTGCAAATAAAGTGGCCGCAAGCATGACCGTTTGCACTCCCATGCTATAAAAGAAAAAGGCTGTTAAAAAGCTCTTTAAGACTGGCATTTCTTTCACCTGTAGCCAGACTTTCTTCAATTCTTTAAATCCGTTTGTGAGCAGGTTATTGCCTTTGTTTTGCACCGCAGGTGTGCCTTTTGGCAGGGTTGCAAAAGTAATTTGTGAAAATCCCATCCACCAGAGACCGACTAATAGGAATGACAACCGTGGTGCAAATGAACTGTCTTTGATGCCAAATAATTCAGGTTTTAAAACAAATACAAAGCAGATAATCTGGAGAATCACGCTGCCAATATAACCATAAGAAAACCCCTTTGCGCTGATGCGATCCTGGTCTTCATCGGTGGCTATTTCGGGTAGGTAAGAATTGTAAAAAACAAGGCTGCCGCAATAGCCGATTGCAGCTAATACCACACAGATAATTCCGAGATACATCGTCTCCCTGGTGAACCAGAATAAGGCGCAACAAGCCAGGCCGCCGAGGTAGCAAAAGAACTGCATGAACCGTTTTTTATTTCCTCTGTAGTCGGCTATGGAAGAAAGAATAGGTGATAAAAAAGCAATGATGAAATAGGCAGCCGCCAGTGCATAATTATACAATGCCGCACTCTCAAAATTGAACCCAAGAAAAGAAACTGTGTGTGTAGTCGTATTGCCAGTCGTTCGGGTCGTGATGGCATCGTAATAAGCCGGGAAAATTGTAGAAGTAATCACCAGGTTGTAGGCACTGTTTGCCCAATCATACATTGCCCAGCCGTTCACAATTTTTTTTGAAGCAGTCGCCATTGAGTAGGTTTGTGCGCTAAAGATAGGGAGAGATGGTGGATGTTATATTTTGAAGGATGGGAGGATTTTCTTTTGCGAAGCTGACTATTGCTTGAAGGTTATTTTCTTTCAAATAACTCAATTGAAAGAATGATCCTTTCTACTTCCTTACCCTACCTGTGTCTTCTCTTCCAATAAAATCTTAATTTGGTTTTCCAATTCTGTAATGCGCTTTTCAAGTTCGGGCAGGTTGCGGCTTAGAGCCTGGCTTCGCAAAGCACTGGTATAATCAAATGCAGGCGAGCCGGTCACGGTCGCTTTGGGAGTTTTAATAGATTTGCTTACACCGCTTTGGGCATTGATCCGGCTGCCATCCGCTATTTGAATGTGGCCCACCACACCTGCCTGTCCGCCGATCATGACATTGTTGCCTATTTTGGTGCTGCCGCTCACGCCTGCCTGTGCGGCTATAACAGTGTTGGTGCCAACTTCCACATTGTGGGCTATCTGTATCAGGTTGTCAAGTTTAGCCCCTGTTTTAATGATCGTAGATCCAATTGTTGCCCTGTCAATGGTGGCATTGCTGCCGATTTCTACATTGTCCTGAATAATCACATTGCCAATCTGAGGTACTTTTTTAAACGTTCCGTCGGCTTGCGGAGCAAAGCCAAACCCATCGCCTCCAATGACAGAACCTGCATGAATGGTCACATTTTTTCCAATAATACAGTCGTGATAAATTTTGACACCTGGGTGGAGAAGTGTGTTTTCGTCAATCGTTACATTGTTGCCAATGAACACGCCGGGGAATATTTTGACGTTGTTGCCAATCACCGTGTTTTCACCAATGTATGCAAAGGCACCTACAAACACATTTTCGCCCAATGTTGCAGACTTGGAAATGTAGCTTGGTTCCTGCACACCTTTCAGTTGCTGGGTTTTATATTGCTGGTAGTAGTGGAGTAAACTGGCAAAAGCCGTGTAAGGATCGGCTACGCGGATGATGCTGCCATTGACGGGTTGTTTCAACTCCAGTTTTTCCGAAATAATAATGATGGAGGCATTGGTCGTGTAGAGATAATCTTCGTATTTGGGATTGGCGAGGAAGGAAAGCTGGCCTTTTTGTGCGTCTTCAATTTTGCCAAAACCAGACACAGTTGCATCTGCATCGCCTTCAATTTTACCGCTTAATAAGACCGCAATCTGGCTGGCTGTGAATGTCATTGTTTTTAAATTTAGCTACGGCATCTGGCTTTTGCTACTTAGAAAAATGACCTAAACATTACTATTAAAGAGGCCATTATTCTATTCGTAATAACAAATGTAAAATTTTTTCACAGCGGTTAACAAAGTTTTATCTATTAAAGCGTTATCAACTTGTGAAATGTCTCTTACCTGTCCATCTTTAAACAAAATATTGATGTGTTCATCAGTGGCTTTGTACATGGTATTGACAGCGTTGCCAGTAAAAACCATGTATTTTGCCTCTAATGGACTTATACTTAACTTTTGACAAGCTATTTGCAGTTTTTGTTGCACGACCGTTTCATCAAAGGGCTCGGCCTGCAATCTTATTTTCAAAAGTTGCCGGTGCAAAATTCCGTTGCAGAGAGTATTTAACACTTTATCGCTATGGCTACTCCAAACTTTAATGGCGTGCATGAAGTCACCATCGTCCAGACGGCTGAAGTGATGCAAAGACTGCACGTTCATACTGCCGTCAAAATCGTTTATGAAAAAATCAACAGCAGTGCCAGTCAATAAATTGTCATTGTCCGCTTTCAATAATTCCCTCACCCGCTCTGTTATTTTAATCAGCATTTTTTCAGCCACCAGAACTGTTTTGTGCAAATAGACCTGCCAATACATGAGCCTTCGGGCTACCAGGAATTTTTCGATGCTGTAAATGCCTTTTTCTTCCACCATCAGTTCGCCATCTTTAACAACCAGCATTTTCAAAATGCGGTCGTAGCCAATGACACCTTCACTCACACCGGTAAAAAAACTGTCCCGGGTCAGGTAGTCCATCCTGTCAACATCCAACTGCCCGCTCACTAACTGGTGAAGAAATTTTTTAGGATACCTGCCGGTAAAAATGTCAATAGCAGTTTGAAGTTCGCCGTCAAACTCCTGGTTAAGCATTTCCATGATTTTAAGGCTCACCGTTTCGTGGTGCATGCCCGGCAGCAACACATTTTCCAAAGCATGGCTAAATGGCCCGTGACCAATGTCGTGCAGCAGGATGGCGGCTTTGGCAGCGACTTCCTCTTCGGGGGATATTTCAACGCCTTTGCTGCAAAGCTCAGTAATGGCATTGCACATGAGGTGATATGCCCCAAGCGAATGGTGAAACCTTGTATGAACCGCACCCGGATAGACCAAATGAGCCAGCGCCATCTGGTGAATGTGCCGCAACCTTTGATAAAAAGGATGGGTAATGATTTTGAAAATCAACGGATGATTGATGGTAATGAACCCATAAACCGGGTCGTTAATTATTTTGCGTGTGATAGAGGCCATGTTGAATAAATGAGCATGTAAACTTAGACTGTTTATCTCAGCTTCAGGAGAACTAATCAATCCGGTGATTGTTCAAAAGAATGAAATGTCCAGGAAAAGATTGAATCACCTTTAACAGAAAAGGCACTTTTGTTTTAGCGGAAACTAATCAGGGAAGTTAAAGGATAGCGGAGATTCCTGTAACTCATCATATCCACTTTTACCGAGCCAACCACCAACGGGCTTTCTATGCGTACCGGAATTTTGTTGTCGTCATCGCTCACATACACGTTCATCTTTTCTCCACCTTCAAACATGGTTCCTTTCACCAGCAAAGGTTTGAACTTGATTGTCCGGAATTTTCCATAACGGGTGTTGATGGTTTCTTTGCCCAGATAGCGGATGTACATGTTGTAAATTTCATTGTCCATGAACATGGTAAAAGGGATTTTATCGCCGGATTTATAATTGTCAAAGTTGATGTTTCGGGCATAGTAAATAGCACTGATAATATCCTGCACACAATTGGGAACCTTATAAGTGCCATCGGTTGTTAATGCAGTGTTGGCGGTATGGTTGAAGGTAATGTTCTCATATTTTTTATAGCTGCCTTCCTGCACATTTCTAATGAATTTATAGGGGCGAAGTGTAGCAGTGTCAATGTATGTTTCGTAGCGATCTCTAACTTTGAAAATCCAGTCGTAGCTACTGTTGGTAATGCCTGTACCCAATATGTGATAGACTGGTTTGCTACCCATTTTTTCCTGTGTAAGATTAAAGTTAGCTGTGCCCGCATTCACATAAATTCCAAGTGCATTGTAAAACACGACAAGGGTAATGTTTTCGCCCGGATTAAAACTCCTGTTGCGTATTCCGCAAAAATCATCATCTGCCTGAAGCCTTGCGGCAATGCTGATAAGTGCTATGAGAAGTAAACTTTTTTTCATGGCTTTTTTTGAAGAAGTTTAGAGTTGAGGCTTTATCAAATTTCATCGCTCATATTTGCCCCCGACTCTTTTCTGAATAACTTTATACCCACCATAAACAAACTCCCTGCCAAAGCAGGCACAACTAAGTTAATCAACCAGATGGCCGAAGCTGTGAGTACAATGCCCAAAGTATTTGTGCTGAACAACCCAAACAAAAAGATGCTGATCTTGCCACGTATGCCCAACTCCGCCAGGGCTATTGTAGGCACAATGGCCAGTGCAAGAAACATGATGGTAATGAGCCAGAAGGCGGTGAACATGTCAACGCCTACATTGAACACCTGTAGCAGCAACAGGTATTGAGTCACAAAAACAAGGTAGCGGAGGAAGGAAACCAGCAATACTTTTAACAATTCTTTCCAGCCAAAGTCTTCCAGTTTTTGAATGAAGTAGGAAAACCGGGCCACGAAAGGCAGCCTTTCCAGAAATCTTGTCAGGTAGCTGATTTCGAAATAAATGGTGATGAGCAACAGGCTAAACAACATGCAACCATAAATGATGGCAGTGACAGAAAGCTTTGAAAGAATGATGTTGTTTTCGGCAGTGTTGTAAAAATTGCTTTTAAGAATGAAAATGCCAAGAGTGCCCATGAGCATGGTAATGATGAGCTGGCTGAGGCTGCCGACAAATGTGAGTGTGATGGCGCGGATGCGGTTACCCTCTTTTACATACAGGACACGTCCGATGTATTCACCTGATCCATTGGGCGTGTTCATGGCAAGCGACACACTGAGGCCCGACAAAATAGCCCTGAATGATTTGAAAAATGAAATGGATTGAATGTGGTTAATCAGCACTTTCCACTTGAGGGCTTCGCAGCTCCAGTTGGCAAACATGAGGCAGACGACCACAATGGCTTTCCAGCCTTGATCGCCTTCTAAAGAGGCTTTTATTTTTTCGAGAGAATTGTGCAGGTCGGGCTGGTGAGTGATGTTGTTGTAGATGGAATAAGAAAGTACGATGAACAAGACCGGGCCTAGAAAGTAATTCAGGAATATTTTCAATCGCTTGTTCAGTGTGGTAGAAGTTTAGTCAAATATAAGATGGATGGAATGCAGATTTTTTAACGTCTTCCTGCTTTGCTCTTAGCAATAGCTTCAAGATATTTCAAATAATCAATCACTCGCTGAAGCCCGAAAGTATCAATGGAAGAGGATAAGGTTATCACTATCCGGTTATCGTTTGTTCGTTCAACTAACATGCTTGGAAGTTTCATTCAAAAGTAAGCAATTAGGGTTTAGGGTTGTGAGTTTAGAGTTTAGGATTCATTAAACCATAATTTCGCCTTTGCAAGTGTTCTTCACCTGCAAACATGCACAACATGCCGCTGTTTGTAAAGAACGGCAACAGCGGCGAAAAAGGGCTAAAGACCTCAATAACTTTCAAGATGCCTGTTGCATTTGCTCCGAAGGAGCGACGTGTTTATAGCAAGATAAAATCAAAAGGGTATTAAGGCTCCGAAGGTGCCTCGTATGCGATGATGAGCTTTATGGATTAACTCATTTTTACAAAAAGTTTCAACTTTAAGAGCTCCTTCGGAGCCGGAATATATAAACTCTGCCCTTTCCTATAAACACGCCGCTCCTTCGGAGCGAAAACAGAATACACTATAATTGTGTCCATACGATAGCCGTACTTACGTGCAAACCATGGAAAAAGCCCAATAGCAGTACTGAATGTGAATGGAGCGTCGCCAATGAAGTCTCATCAGGGAATTATTGCCGGGACACAAAAAAAAACCGCTGCTAATGCAACGGTTTCTGGTCTGTAATGAGTTTCAAATTCTTCTTGGAAAGTTATGCTAATTCTATTTTGACCTCGGCTGTGTTGGCGGTGCTGAGGTTGGTGACGACGATGAAATGATCGAGGGTTAGGTTGGCGGCAAAGGTGTCAATGCTGATAGCGGTGGTGGTGTTGCCGGCCACTTCCTGCGGGGTGTTTTGGTCTTCGTTTTTTGCGCTGCTGAGGCTGAGGCGCACGGTGGCGGCGTTTTGAACGGTGACTTTTATGTAGGCTCCGGCCTTGAAATTTCTTTCGACCGGGGTGGCGGTTTGACCGGGTTTGACAGAGGTGTTGAAAACGGTTTGATGATGGGCGGGATAAAGCAGGCTGAAATCGCAGAGGGATTTGGCCGTTGCATCGTCGCCGGGAAAGGTGTAAGTGATCATGCCGAGGGCTTTCATGCACCACATTTCGACGGTCTGGCGGGCAGTGCTGCGGACGGCGCGGCTGATGTCTACAGCGGCTATCTGTGTGGTTTGCGTGCCCGACGCATCGGCCCATTGAGTGGCAAAACCCTTGAGTTTGAGGGTTAGTTCCGGACCTAGTTTTACTTTATGTTTTTCGGCAGCCACAGACACCCGGTCGGTCAGGGTGGTGATGTCTTCTTTGGGGGCGGCGGTGTATTCGCTGATTTTGTGCGGGTAAAGTTCGAAGTAGCCCGTGCCGTCGGTGCGGCCACCCAATGCCCGGGAAATGAAGGGTTCCTCCTCGCTCATGGCCTCCTTGAATTTTTTCATGACCTCGGTTTCCAATCCTGTGCTTTCTTTTTGCACATTCACGCCGGTGTCCACTGCGCTTATTTCGCTGCGGAGGTCGTCAATGGCACCTGGCATGCCCTGGAGAATGGCTTTAAAAGCGTCGTTGGAATTTGTTGAGGGCCAGCTTTGCGAGTTGGTTGAGGGCATAGTCAATGAGGCGTTGGGGGGTGATGTCTGCACTATCAAATTTTTGGTCGAAATAATTCGTGTTGTTGGTCATGGCTTTTGTTTTTTAAGTAGGTTTAAGAAATTTTATTATGCTAATGTAAATGGATTTTTCATTTGCGCAAAATTTTTATGCGCTTTTTTTTGAATGTCGATGTGCAGAAAAATTGATTTTGAGTCACCCTTATAGTTAAGGGATGGGTAAAATGATGATTTTGGGCGACCCTTATAGTTAAGAGGTGGGTAAAATGATGATTTTGGGCGACCCTTATAGTTAAGAGGTTGGTAAAATGATGATTTTGGGCGACCCTTATAGTTAAGAGGTTGGTAAAATGATGATTTTGGGTGACCCTTATAGTTAAGAGGTTGGTAAAATGATGATTTTGGGTGGGTCTTATTGTTAAGGGGTGGGTAAAGCCAAATTGATAAGGAAATGTTGAAACACGTCTATTAACCACTCTCAATTTTGGTAAAACCCGTATTATTGGAAATTACTAATCTGTCCACCATGAGAAGTTGTCTGAAATAATGATTTCATTCTTTTCAAAATGAAGTGTTGTCTTCATTGGGATAGTCCTGAACTGCAAATTGTATTTGTTTACAAGCTGCCGTATTTCAGGTGTGTCATCATATGTCAACATAAACTTGCCTTTTAATTGAGCAGTAAGTTTAAATAATCTTTCATGGTCAATATCAAAGTATGTGTAAAGACGTTTTCCGGCTATGGTGTATGGTGGGTCAATAAAAAAATAAGCACTTTCGTTATTTAAGTTTTGTTCTAAAACCTCAAAAGCATCTCCTGAAATAAAAGTTATCTTGTCTTTAACGTAGTTTATTGCCAATATTCTGTCACGCAATGTTTTTGGATACCAACGAGAAGTAATTCCTTTCCCATTCTCCCCGTTTTTAATCATTCCAGAACCTTTAGCAAGAATACCTCCATGAAAAACCCTATTCTTCAATATTGTACAAAAAGCAATATCCTGTAGTTTCTTATCTGGGTTTTCTAATTCGGCTTTTACATTTGCATGTGTCAAGTCGTAAGAATAAATTTTGTCAGCAAGCCATTTATTTTTGCCATTTAAAATAACTTCCCAAACCGCAGCAATTTCTTCGTCCATTTCAACCATTGTAATATGTTCAGCCATTTTTTCAAATGCTGCAGTCAAACTAACAATAGCACCGCCAGCAAATGGTTCTATTAATTCCTTTACAATTTTGCCGTCTTGTTTCAACCATTGCCTTACTGTCGGAATTAACCACGTCTTGCCTCCTGGATAACGAAATGGACTGCGTTGCGGAACTGATGCGACATTGATGATAGATTGTGTGCTGTATTGTTCGCCAATATTGAACATAGTCATTTGATTTTTCATTCTACTACTATGTTTTCAAGGTTATCAATATCAGATGCTCCTGCTCTTTTAGCGTCAAGTTTCTTCTGTAACATTTCAGTGAATTGACTAATAGAACCCGCCTCAAATTTGGCTATCTGTTCTAATGCACTTGCAAAATTTGTATAAACTACTCTTTGAAGTTTGAGGGATAATACTTTTGTTTTATTATCAGGGACGAGGTCGTAGAGAAAAAAAGCAAAATCAGATTCGGCTTTGTCAAACTCGGGAAGAGTAGGCAATGTGTTATAAAAGCTTGTTTGTAATGCAACAACTTGCTTTTTGTTCCATTGCTTCAAGATTGAACCTTTCGCAATTATCTGGGGAATAAGTCTTTTTCTTGATGATGATAGATAATCAGGTTTTGGATATTTGAACGCTTGTGTCCAGCTAAAGTCAGGTGTTGGATTTTCTAAATATGCAGTGAATGGCCCGGTTAAATTCCCTGAAATATAAACTGCCTGAACTTCTAATGAACCAAAATCCACAACACGGCCTTTGTCGTCATAAGAAACTAAAACGTAGTCAATATTACCTGCGGATTTACCATGCTTGTCTTTAAGTCTTACTTCCCCAACATGTGTCCATGTCGCCTTGCTGTCAAAAATAAAATTTGCTGCATCACTTATGATAGTCCAATCTTCTCTAAATCTTATTGGGCAAATGATTACCTGTTTGTCTTTATGATTTAGGCTGCAGACACCTAATGGAAACTCAATACTGTTTTTTGTGCAGTTTGAAACGATGTTATTATATGGACATAGTTTATTGTCCCGATAGCGTTTTGCTCTATCACTTTCGTTGTCAATCGGAAAGCCGAAAACTTCCCCCAAAGGCTGTAAGCTTTTTTTATCCAAACTCATTTCTCAAAAATAGTAAGTATTAGCTGTCTTTAGGTCTGTCAATGCAAGGAATGTTGATAGTTAGTAAGGTGCTAAGCAATTTCCGGTAACTATTGATTTGTTGTTTCTATTAAAGTAAATGGATAACGGGCAAAAAATCATACGTCACTTGTTTGGAAAGATCTTTGGAAAAGCTAGTATAATGTATTTGAAATGGCGGGTTCAAAATAGACGGTGGAAAAAGCCCAATAGCATTACTGAATGTGAATGGAGCGTCGCCAATGAAGCTTCACAAAGCTGCCTCTTTGCCCGGCTCAAAAAGATGCTTGTTTTTCAATTCATTTTGCTATGCAAACAAAATTTCTTTGTGAGAGAGATGAAGTATTTTCACACCGTGCAAACAATGAAGACACGAAACGTGATATTGGGCATTGACCCGGGTACTTTGTTTATGGGCTATGCCATTGTGGATGCGACACCAAAGGAGCCTGTGGTGCTGCTGATGGATGTGTTGAAAATGTCGGGCAAGAAGGATGCGTATGAGCGGCTGCAAAAAATATTGGAAACGGTGAATGCGCTGATTGGCACCTACCGGCCAACCACGTTTGCCATTGAGGCGCCGTTTTATGGCAAGAACGTGCAGAGTATGCTGAAGCTGGGTAGGGCGCAGGGTGTGGCCATTGCAGCGGCCATGAGTGCGGGTTTGCCGGTGACAGAATACTCGCCTAAGACTGTGAAGCAAAGCATAACTGGTAACGGAAACGCGGACAAAGACCAGGTGTGGAAGATGCTGCAACGTATTTTTTCATTAGAAGAAAAACCGCAGTATTTTGATGCGACCGATGCCCTTGGGGTGGCTCTCTGCCATCACTATCAATCTAGTTCAATATTGGGAAAACTGAGCAAGGGGCCAAAGGGTTGGGATGAATTTATTGCTAAAAATCCGGGGAGGGTGGTTGGTAAATAGTTAATTGGTTAACTGGGGGTAACAAGTTTTAGCTTAGTCAAGCAGCCACTTTTTAGCTTCTGTTTCCTTGCCAAATACACGGAGGTTGGCACCTCTGTTTACTGCGACTGTTTCTGCAAATTTGTTGTTGTGTTTGTCGGGCCACAAGATGGCGACTTTGATGCTGTGGTGCAAAATCTGGGCTATTTTTTCGCCCAACGAAAAGCGGTCTATGATTGATAAATTTGTGCCGATAATGTTGAACCCATTGACTAAAACTTTGAAGACCTTTTCTTTTTCACATTCTATCTTCATCAGCCCTGGCAAATCCAGGAACTGATTAATTTCAAACTCGCCGGAGATGTTGAGGTATAAATAACCTTCTTTTTTTTCAACAGAGTAATTGTAATTCACAGGCGAAAATTTAAAATCAATAGACAATGAAACTCTTTTGAACAAACCGACTACTAATGTAGGTAAGTTTTGATTTTTTCCTGAATTTGCTGCAACTCTTCTTTGCTAAGGTTCAGTTTTCCTTTGCACGGATTCATGTCATCTGCCTGGTCAGTGGGAATGAGGTGAATGTGTGCATGAGGCACTTCCAAACCCACTGTGCTGATGTTGACCCGATTGCAAGGAAAGGCTTGCTGAATGGCCTTGGCAATGGGGTTGGCAAACACCAGTATTTCTGAAAGATATTCGTCATTCAAATCAAAAATTTTGTCAACTTCTATTTTTGGAACGACAAGTGTATGCCCTTTTTTTACAGGAAAAATATCAAGAAACGCAAAGAATTTTTCATTCTCAGCTATCTTGTAACATGGAATTTCGCCGGCAATTATTTTGGAAAAAATGGTCATGGTTGTTTAATTACGAATTATGAATTGAATTTGCCTTACGGCAGAGAGACTTGAATTTAAAAATACTGAAAAGCTTCTCATCTTTTTATAAAATAAGAAGCCGCCAAAATATTAGCGGCTCAATACTTTAAACTTTACACTTTAAACCTCACACTTAAATCGTGATGTTTTCCACCTTAAATTTCAACATGCCATTGGGTGCCTGCACTTCTGCTACTTCGCCAATCACTTTACCTATCAAACCCTTTCCAATAGGTGATGAAGCTGAAATTTTTCCGGCTTTGAGGTCGGCTTCTTTCTCCCCTACAATCTGGTAAGTAATGGTCTTTTTGGTGGCCATGTTGGTAATGGTGACCTTGGTAAGAATGGTGACTTTGCTGGTGTCTATGGTGTTGGTATCCACTATTTTTGCATTGGCGATAATGCCTTCCAGTTGCTTGATTTTTGCTTCGAGCATTCCCTGCCATTCTTTGGCGGCATCGTATTCTGCATTCTCCTTCAGGTCGCCTTTTTCCCTTGCTTCGCCAATGGCTTTGGAAGCAGCGGGACGTTCCACACTTTTCATGTGGTGCAGTTCAACCTTCATGCTTTCAAAAGTTTCCTGTGTGACGTAATTTATTTCGCTCATTATTTTTTCTGTTTATAAAATGGGACAAAAAAATACAACGCCACAAATAATGCAGCGTTGCAGGCTGCAAAAATAAGGTTTAATGTGAAAATTTGAAAAATGAGAAAATTTGAAAATGATAGCCCTTTATTATTTTATTTCCAGCTTATCCAATACCACTTTTGCCATTTTGAAATAGGCTTCGTGGGAATAGCCGGCAATGTGAGGGGTTACAATCACATTAGGCCTGTTGAGAAGGTTGTTTAATTGTTCTTTTTCGGCTTGTGTATAGGTTGATAGCTTTTCATTTTCCAACACATCCAGCCCTGCACCGTTTATTTTTCCGGTGTCAAGTGCCCTGATGAGTGCGGCTGTGTCAGTCACTTTGCCACGGCAGCAGGTGATGAAATATGGCTTCATTTTCAGCGACTGAAAAAATGAGTCGTTGGCCAGGTGGTGGGTTTCATTTGTCAGCGGAACATTGAGGCTGATGACATCGCAATAGCGGCAAACCTGCTCCAGGCTTGCTTCTTTGATGTAGCCGCCGCCAAATCCATACTTATATTTATCATTAGCTAAAATGGTGACACCAAAGGGCTGCAAAAGTTTTGCGAATGAACTACCTGTGTTGCCATAGCCTACAATGCCGACTGTTTTTTCAATCAATTCTGTGCCCCGGTTTTCATTTCGCAGGTAGAGGTTTTGCTTCAGTTCTTCATAGCTTTTGCAAATGTTGTTCATAAGAGTGAGGAGCAGACCCAGGGAGTGTTCGGCCACTGCATTTCGGTTCCCTTCGGGGCTGCTGACACAGGTGATGCCTTTGCTTTCGGCGTAGGCAACGTCTATCAGTTCCATGCCGCTGCCGAGTCTGCCAATCCATTTCAGCTTTGGTGCAGCATCAATCATGGCTTTATCTATTTTTAGCCTTGTGGTCACAATGAGACCTTCGGCAAATGGAATTTGTTCCAGAAGTTCACTATAAGAAATGGCGGGTACATTGATGGTTTCAAAACCATTTTTCTCCAGTGTGTCATGTATATAAGCATGTGTAAGAGCGGTGACGAGGACAATCGGTTTCACTGATTTGTTTGATTTTTTTAATTGAAAATGGCTCTAAACATTAAACCCTAAACTCTAAATCCCTAC
>JAYTGA010000107.1:0-2104 GCA_043733905.1 Segetibacter sp. | reverse complement strand
CGTAAAGCATCAGCCATTTGTCCGCCACCATTTTCTGGTTTTATCCAATCTTTTATATAGTCGTCCATTTCAATACTCCAGCCACGGCTTGTACTCATTTTATCACCTTCCAGGTTCATAAATTCGTTGGCAGGCACATTGTCGGGCAAAATATATCCATGCAGTTTCAGCATCACAGGAAAGATAATGCTGTGAAAAACGATGTTGTCTTTACCTATGAAATGCACCAGTTTGGTATCGCTGTCTTTCCAGTATGGCTCCCAGTTTTTACCATTGTTCAACGCCCACTGTTTGGTGGCACTGATGTAGCCAATGGGTGCATCGAACCAGACATACAAAACTTTACCGTATCCTTCCGGCAAAGGAACTTTTACGCCCCATTCAAGGTCACGGGTCACAGCCCTGCCTTGCAAACCCGCATCTATCCAGCTTTTGCACTGGCCCAGTACATTTGTTTTCCAATCATCTTTATGTTGCTCCAATATCCAGCTTCGCAAAAATTCTTCGTGTTTGTTCAGTGGCAAATACCAGTGAGTCGTTGCCCTTTTTACAGGCTGATTGCCGCTTAGTGTGCTGCGTGGATTGATTAATTGCTCAGGACTCAGGGATGTGCCGCACCGTTCGCACTGGTCTCCAAACGCATTCTCATTTCCACAAACAGGGCAGGTGCCAACAATGTATCTGTCCGCCAGAAACGTTTTTGCTTCCTCATCATAATATTGTTCAGTTTCCTTTTGTTCAAGGTCGCCATTGTTGTTGAGATAAGTAAAAAATTCCTGTGCAGTTTCGTGATGAATGGGTGCCGTGGTGCGATGATAAATATCAAACTCAATCCCTAAATCTTTGAAATTTTGTTTGATAATTTCATGGTATTTGTCCACAATGGCTTTGGGTGTTGTGCCTTCTTTCATTGCTTGAATGGTAATGGCTGCACCATGTTCATCGCTTCCACACACAAACAGTACATCTTTTTTCTGCGCTTTCAAAAAGCGGACATATATATCAGCAGGAATGTAGGCTCCTGCTAAATGCCCGATGTGTTTTAACCCGTTTGCATAGGGCAAGGCAGAAGTAATGGTATAGCGTTTGGGATTATTCATTTTAAAATAAAGTTAGAAAATCAGTGGCTCAAATTTTGCAAAATCAATTGTTGCAAAAATAACTTTAATGAAATAGACTGTTGAAATCGTTTTTTCTATTTTTATCTTGTGTTCGTTTATCTAAATTTTGCAGGAATAACCTTATTCAGAACAATTTGCAGCTCCAAAAAAGTTTAGAATTGCTTTTCTATTTCTTAATTTTCTTGTTTAAGTTAACATAGGTCAAGATTCAACAAAAATTAGTGTTGGTGTAAAATTTGTGTTTAACTTTACGCCATCATTACTTAAACAAATTTTATGTCCACCTTAGAATTTAACCGTATGCTTCTTGCAAATGCAGAGTTCCTCAGACCATTTGCCATTACGCTAACCCGTGATAATGAAACCGCTAAAGATCTTTTCCAGGAAACCATGTTCCGAGCTTTGAACAACCAGGAAAAATATAACGTGGGAACAAATATAAAAGCATGGTTATACACAATCATGCGAAATGTTTTTATTAATGACTATCGGAAAAAGGCACGTCAAAACACAGTCCTGGACAGCACTCCCAACGAATTTTTATTAGACTATAACCAAACGACAGCCCGTAACAACGCGGAAGCCACATTGGAATGGAAAACAATAAATGAGGCCATTCATCAATTGCCGGACATTTTCAAAAAGCCTTTCATGCTTTATTTTGAAGGATATAAATACTACGAAATTGCAGACATGATTAAAGAACCTTTGGGTACAATTAAAAGTAGAATTCACTTTGCAAGAAAATTATTAAAATCACAAATCCAACGTTATTAACTTTCCTCAAAAGAAATAAATGTATTCACCCAAAGTTGTTGTCATTGGCAGTGGTTTTTCTGGTTTGTCAGCTGCATGTTTCATGGCAAAAGCCGGGTGGCAGGTAAGTGTTGTTGAAAAAAATTCCATTCCCGGTGGACGTGCAAGAAAACTGGAGGCGAATGGCTTCACATTTGACATGGGGCCAAGCTGGTATTGGATGCCCG
>JAYTGA010000106.1:0-58644 GCA_043733905.1 Segetibacter sp. | reverse complement strand
ATCATCAGGTCATTTTGCCCCATAAAAAAACCTATAAGGTTTTGGAAACCTTATAGGTTTTAAGAAATGCTGCGTTTTAATTTACGAAGTGGAACAATTCTTCTTTAGGTTTCCTCACTTTAGGAAAATGGGGAGCAGCATCGCCATCGGCTCTAAAACCAAGAGCCATAATGACGACCGATTTCAATTTCAGTTCTGCAAGGCCAAGTATTTCGTCAAACTGCGCAGCATCAAAACCTTCCATTGGGCACGCATCTATTCGATTGTTTGCTGCGGCGGCAAGTGCTGTGCCCAGGGCAATGTAGGCTTGTTTGGCCGACCACACCTGTTGCTGCTCGGCAGGCAGTTTGCCTACTGTGTTTACCATCATTGCCTTATAGCCATCCATTGCGGCTGCGGGAAGGTGGCGGGTGGCGGCAATATTGTCAACAAATGCCTGAATGTCTGCCTCAGTTATCTGAAGCGGCACTGCAAACACCAGCAAATGCGAACTGCTGCCCACCTGCGCCTGCCCATAGGCGGCGGCCATTAGTTTGTCTTTTATTTCCTGGTTGTCCACCACTACTATAGTATAGGGTTGCAAACCATAAGACGATGCAGCAAAGCGTGTTGCCTCCAAAACTGCATCTAACTGCTCGTCCGACACAGAAGTACCGTTCATTTTCTTAGTGGCATAGCGCCATTGCAGATCTTGTAATAAACTCATGATGTTTTTAAATTTTTGCTTGTGAGGTGTATAATTGTTGCCCGGACAAAACATTGCCAGGTTGCCTTTGTGAGCAAGGTAACAGTCAGGATGTGCAATTGTTTTTTGTTTGCGAAAAATTAATATTTCATGACAATGTGTTGGATGGGGTTCTGTTGTACTTAAATTGGTATTAATGCTAATCAAGGGTTGGAACTCCAGAGGAGTTCAATATTTGTAGAAAAAAAATATCCCCACGATTTCTACGACTCTTTTAGGAGTCGAACATCACAAACTGCATGTTCAACTCCTAACGGAGTTGTGAAAACATTTTGGAAACTTATATCTGCTACAAATATTGAGGCTGTATCAAAAGCCCGAAAAATTGAAAACAAGACCCTGAGAATCGCGTAAACGATACTATGTCTCCGATAGGGGATCCGAATAAAAAAATAAGAGGCTGACCTTTTGGGACAGCCTCTTTCTCACCGACTTTTTAACCCTTGATTAGCATTATTAATAAATGAGGTAATCTTTTTGTTTTTATAAATAACAATTGTATTCAAACCAATTTTGATGAATGTAAAAAGTCATGAAAGGGATAATGGGATGCTTTTGATTAAAACCTTTAAAGGATGTCGTGGCCTGATTATTATTAAATGAATATTAGTGCTCTTTTTTGAAAAATAGTTGTTTTCCATTTACCTGCCTTGCAAGCAGCAATCATTTATTTCAAGTGTCTTTATAAACTGACGTTTCCTATCATCCATTATGAAATACCTTCTTTTACATCAAAAGCATTTGCATCCCGCATAGTGCCTGCATATTTTCAATATGCTCTAAAAAATAAATCAATTTATTAATTGAAAATTTCTTCAAACAATCATTAAAAATGAATTCATTTTTTAAGTTTAAAATTTTAGCTACAGTATTGTTGTTTTCGTCTTTCAAGCTTTTGGCACAGCAAAACATATCGGGTACTGTTGTGTCGCAAGCCGGCAACACATTGGAGGGTGTCAGCATTTCTTTAAAAGGAACTTCCTTGGGTACATCAACCAATAATGCAGGAAAATTTACAATAGCAGCAGGCAGTGATGCGACACTCGTTTTTTCTTTTATAGGCTATGTTTTAAAGGAAGTTCCTGTGGGTGGAAGAACAGATTTAAGCATCACCCTTACACCATCTGACCGTGAACTTGAACAGGTTGTAGTGGTTGGATATGGCACCCAAAGAAAGAGAGATGTGACAGGATCAATCTCGACGGTAAAAGGAGCAGACATTGCGCGGCAACCTGTCCTTACGCCTACACAGGCCATACAAGGCAAAGTGGCTGGTGTGCAGATTATCAGTTCCGGTGCGCCCAATTCAGCACCGGTGGTTAGAATCAGGGGTATAGGTAGTGTATTGGGCGGAAAAGACCCTTTGTATGTTGTAGATGGTATATTGACTACTGACATTAGGAATATTAATTCGGCAGACATTGTTTCACTTGATATTTTAAAAGATGCTTCTGCTGCTACTATTTATGGGGTGAGGGCAGCAAACGGAGTTATCCTGATAACAACCAAAAAAGGCCGCAGCGGAAAAATGGTCGTCAGCTACGATGCAAATGCCGGAGTAAGGGACGCAACTCACTTGGTCAAAATGGCCAATTCTACTCAATATGCGACTTATATAAACGAAGCTAGTGTCAATACCGGCAACGGAGCTATTCTCGTTGACCCATCTTTAACAACGACCAATACTGATTGGTATGCAGCTATTTTAAGAAAAGCTTTTTGGCAAAATCATAATCTTTCATTGTCAGGCGGCAGCGACAAGAGCAATTATTTTTTTAGTGCAGGCTACCTGACCGACGAAGGAATTGTGATCAATAACAATTTTAAAAGACTCACTCTAAGGTCTAATAATGAATATAAAATTTCAGACAAAATAAAAATAACAACCATTGGCTCTTACAGCAGGGGAACCACGCAGGACATCAACCTGGGAGGAGCCTATAATGATGCCTACCATGCGGCACCTATTATTCCTTCTAAAGTAAACGGTAAATATGGCAACACTTCCGCTTATCAGAATGTGGGAAATCCTGTACTTGACATTGAACAGGACAATAATAAATACATTGAGAACAGGATACAGTTTACAGAGGCATTAGACTACAAGCCTGTCAACTGGATAACATTACACACAAGCTATGGTGGTGAGTTAGGCTTTAACAACAGAAGGGTCTATGGCTCTCCTTATGTAAATAACATCACTTCATTCATTACCAGCGGGGGCAACCAGTCAAGACCTATAAGTTCATTAAGTACGACCAACGAAAATAACCACCGCTGGGTGTGGGACAACACTGCAACCCTGCAAAAGACTTTTGATAAAAATGACTTCACACTGCTGGTAGGTACAGTTGCCGAAAGAGTATCCGTATCTTCAATAGATGCTTCAAGAAACGGCGTGCCAACAGATCCCAATCTCTGGTACCTGTCACAAGGCGACCCTGCAAGCCAGAAAAATAGTTCATCCCAGGATTTATATACACGTAACTCTTACCTAGGCCGTTTAAGTTATGTGTATGACAAAAAATATTTACTAACGGCCACTTTCAGGGCGGACGGCTCTTCGCTTTTTATTAAGCATTGGAGCTACTTTCCGGCATTAGGTCTTGGCTGGAATATTACCAGTGAAGATTTCATGAAAAACCAAAAGATATTTGACAACCTGAAACTAAGGGGTAGTTATGGAAAACAGGGCAATGATAACATACCTACTATTGCTCATATTCAAACACTTTCTACAAACAACCAATATGCTACTTCAACAGGTTTTCAGCAGGCTTTCTTATTTGGAGACAATGTTGATAAATCAGTAAAATGGGAAACAACGACCCAACAGGATATAGGAATTGAATTTTCTGTACTCAAAAATAAACTAAGTGGCGAAGTGGATTATTATAAAAAGACAGTAAATGATGCATTGATTACGGTGAAATATTTAGTGACTGCAGGTGGCCCTGATCAAACCCAAACCACCAATGTGGCCTCGTTTATCAACAAAGGCCTTGAAGCAGCTTTAACATGGAATAACCGAAGCAAAGGCGCCATTAACTATACCCTGTCGGCAAATGCCAGCTTTAACCAAAATAAAATTATAGGATTAAATGGCGGCCAGCCAATACCGAGAGGTGGAGTCGGACAAAAAGGCAATACAACACTCACAACAAATAATCAGCTGATTGGTGCTTTTTACCTGTTGCAGGCACAGGGAGTGTTTCACAACCAAACTGAGTTGGCAGCTTATGTGACTAAAAGTGGTACCCCGATTAAAATTGACGGGCAGTTGCCAACACTAGGCGATATGAAGTATGCTGACATTAATGATGATGGATTAATCAATGATAACGACCGGGTTTTTTCAGGTTCATACCAGCCAAAAGTAACTTTAGGTTTTAGCGGCAGCATCAGCTACAAAATGCTGGATTTGAATTTTGGTGCTTATGGTACACTTGGCAGCAAAATTTATAACGGAAAAAAAGAAGCGAGATTTAACCAGAAAGACAATGTGGAAGCCAGTGTGGCGAATGATCGCTGGACTTTTACCAATTATACATCCAATGTGCCACGTGCAAATTTGAATGCTCTGCCCCACTCTACTTATTTCCTGGAATCAGGCGACTTTGCCAGGATTAATAATCTTACGCTGGGCTACACATTTACAACCACTAAGCTGGCTAAATATGGATTAACAGCTTTGAGATGTTATGTCAGCGGTCAGAATCTTGTAACATTTACAAAATATTCAGGCTTCACACCAGAATTATCAAATAGCGATCCTTTGAGCCAGGGAATAGAGTTGAATGCATATCCCACAACACGGACTCTTGTATTTGGATTGAATGTAACTTTTTAATGACACCACAATGAAACTGAAACCATTTTTAACGATAAAAAGCTTTTTGCTGATCATTCTTATTTCGTCTGCTGTTTTAGCAGGTTGCAAAAAGGATTTTTTATCCGTTTTGCCACAAGGTACTATTACCGAAGATGCAGCAGCGGCAGACCCAAACATTGCTCAAAAGTTGGTAGTGGGCATTTACTACCGGCTTTACCAGGGAGGCTTTGATGCCAATGTGCATGGCATCCTTTATTCATTTGCCACCGATGTAGCTTCGGACGATGCCGACAAAGGAAGCAATGCATCTGACCAGGCACCTGCGGGGCTTGCATTTGACCAGTTTAATTCTGACCTGAACGGAAATAACTTTTATGTTGACAGGCTGTGGGCAGGATATTACAACGGAATATCCGCTGCCAACCAGGCTCTCCGGTCTTTAAACAAAGCCACATTTGATGATGCAACTAAAAAAACATTGACTGGCGAAGCAAGATTTTTGAGAGGCTATTTTTATTTTAATCTTGTCAGGTTGTTTGGTGGAGTACCCAAAGTGCTTAGAGTGCCGGAAAGCAACAGCGATGCTAATAGCAGTGATTTTACGACAAGGGCTCCTAAAGATTCCATCTATGCAGCCATTATTGAAGACCTGCAGTATGCAGTTGACAACCTTCCACTAAAAGGTGGGGCTGGCACACAAACAGGCAGAGCTAATAAAGGAGCAGCAGAAGCCCTTTTGGCAAAGGTTTATTTGTACAAAAAAAATTACCAGAAAGCCTATGACCTTACACAGGATGTGATTGCATCAGGCAAATATGACCTGATGACTGATTATAGCCTCAATTTTGAAAGTAAAAAATACGATAACAATGTAGAGTCTGTGTTTGAAGTGCAGACCGGGGCTAACAATGATTGCAATGCCGCCATTCCTTTATATTCAGTAGCAATGGGGCCACGTGTGGGCGGCCAGGGTGGATGGAGAGATCTTGGTTTTGGATTGAACACACCCAGCCAGGATCTTGCCAATGCTTATGAACCCGGAGATGTCCGCAAAAATGCTTCTATCATTTTCATCCATCCTACACTTCACGCAGGACAGGACACAGGCACTCTTCTTTGGGATGGATTTAGGGTTCCAACAAAAGATTCTGTTGAAAATGAACGGTATAATTATAAGGCTTATTTTGGCAGGCTAAAAGATCCGTTCTGCATTGATGGCGGTACAGATTATTTACCTAAAAACCTAAAAGTCATCCGCTTTGCAGAAGTGCTGCTGATTCACGCTGAAGCTGCCACGCAAATTGGCAAAACTGGCGATGCAGTCAATGATATAATACGCATCAGGCAGCGGGCAGGGTTATTGCCGGTGGCAGCAGTGACACAGCAGGATGTATGGAAAGAAAGACGTGTTGAACTGGCAATGGAGCAAGACCGTTTCTTTGACATTGTAAGACAAGGCAGGGCTGGCATGTTGCTAAGGGCGCAGGGCAAACAGTTTAAAGACGGCATCAATGAAATCTATCCCATTCCACAATCGCAGATTGACCTGAGCGGAGGAAAATTGCTTCAGAATCCGGGTTATTAACTTAACCTTTCAGTTTTAATATTTAATTTTATACTCAATTTAAAAAATCTAAAAATCTCAAGAATGAAAAAAGTTTCAAACAACCTTGCGCTTGCCATTTGCGCAGCAATGCTTGTAAGCAGTGTTTTTACAGCATGTAAAAAAGATGACGCACCAGTCATTACACCCCCGGTACTTATTGGAGGATATGCATCTTCCGATTCAGTTGCATCAGCCAGTTTAGTGGCTTATTTCCCTTTTGATGGAAATGCAAACGATACTAAAGGAGGCAAAACTGCCACTACAAGTAGTCGGGTAACCTTTAACACAGGTATAAGAGGCCAGGCATATCAGGGCGATTCCGGTGCTTATGCAACACTGACTCCAAGTGCAGCTTTTTCGAGCTTGCCCAGTTATTCATTTTCAGTGTGGTATAAACTAGCAGCTCAACCAAAGGCTGGTGATCCCGGAGGGATGTTTTTCTTAGCTGGCACGACCACTTTAAATGAAATGATTTATGAAATCGAATCTTTTAATCCAAAATCCGGTGATTCTGTAAAAGTTCACCATGGTTTCACAGATCTTGGATCACCTGGTTATAAGGGTTTTACAATGGAATCTTTTGATACAGCAGCTATTAATAAGTGGGTTCTTTTAACTACCACTTATGATGGAGCTTCATCCATTTATACCATTTATCAAAACGGTGTAGCAATTGGCAATAATTCTGCTTTTGGACAAAACATTACACCTACTCCAATGTGGACTGATGGCACCAAAACAACACCATTGGGTAATCTTAATTTTAATTCAGATCCTCCTGCACAAATCATCATTGGTACATGGCCTGCCACTTTGTATGGTGTTTCACCTGCACTTGGCGTGAATGGATCTTTTGAAGGTCAAATGGATGAGTTGAGAATTTTTAACAAAGCACTCTCCTCTACAGAAGTTGTGGGTTTATATCTGAATGGGAAAGCAGGCAGATAATTTTCTTTTAAAACAATATTGGATAAGGCTGCTTCTATAGCAGCCTTATTCATTTATATCATTTCCTATGAAATTTCTTATTCTTTTTCTTATCGTTCTTTTTTCTTTTGGCTGTAAAAAAACCCAGGAAATAACGCCTGTCATTCCCGAAAATTTTTCTTTCGTTCAAATAAAAATAAATAACAGCATCGCAAATGGAAATGCTACAAACGTCAGTTTTCTGCCAGTGATAAAATTGACCTTTTCCGATAAGATTAATCATGGTTCAACAGAAGCAAATTTTGCCATTAAGTCCGGCAGCGGTGTCTCTGTTACTTATACAGTTGCTTATGAAAATGATGACAGCACTGTATTTGTGAAACCTTCACAATCGCTTCAACCTCTTTCCAGGTATCTGTTAACCGTGTCTGCTGCTCTGTCATCGCAGAAAGGTGGTAAATTGACCTCCCCGGTTTCATTCGGTTTTCTTACTTCAATAGACTCTTCGGACAAATTTCCCACCATTTCAGACAATGCCCTGCTCGACAAAGTGCAACAGCAAACCTTCAAATATTTCTGGGAGTTTGGCCACCCGGTCAGCGGGCTGGCAAGAGAAAGAAATACTTCGGGTGACCTTGTTACCACAGGCGGTTCAGGGTTTGGCATCATGGCAATTGTAACGGCCATTAGCCGCAATTTCATTACCCGTGCAGATGGTCTTGCAAGAATGCAAACCATAGTGTCCTTTCTAAAAAATAATGCACAAAAATTTCATGGCGCTTTTCCACACTGGCTGAACGGGAGCACTGGAGCTATTATACCATTTAGCCAAAATGACAATGGAGCAGATATTGTCGAGACATCTTATTTAATGGAGGGATTGTTGACTGCAAGGCAATACTTCAATAATGCAAGTGCTGCTGAAACTACATTGCGTGCCGACATCAATACTTTGTGGAATGGCGTGGAGTGGGACTGGTTTAGAAAGAGCAATGAGAATGTATTGTACTGGCACTGGAGTCCTGATAAAAACTGGATCATGAATGTGCAGCTAAAAGGCTGGAACGAGGCATTGATCACTTATGTAATGGCAGCGGCATCAACCACTCATACCATTCCTAAGATTGTGTATGACAACGGCTGGGCCAGCAACGGAGGATTTGCAAATGGGAATGTTTATTATGGAAAACCGTTGCCGCTGGGGCCTGCGCTGGGAGGGTCTTTGTTCTTTGCGCATTATTCTTTTTTAGGAATAAATCCAAATGGTTTGTCTGATGCTTATGCAAATTATCAAACTCAGAATACTAACCACACATTAATCAACTATAGCTATTGCGTGGCAAACCCCAAAGGCTTTTATGGCTACAGTAGCAACTGCTGGGGACTTACCGCAAGTGACGACAACCAGGTTGGCTATCTGGCACATGAGCCCAACAACGATGATGGGGTTATTTCGCCAACGGCGGCATTGTCCTCCTTTCCATACACGCCGGTAGAGTCAATGAATGCGCTTCATTTTTTTTATTATAAATTAGGTGATAAATTATGGGGCGGCTACGGCTTTGCAGATGCTTTTTCATTGAACGACCCATGGTTTGCTGACTCTTACCTGGCAATAGACCAGGGGCCAATCATTGTGATGATAGAAAATTACAGAAGCGGTTTGTTGTGGAATTTGTTTACAAGCTGCACTGAGGTGAAGGCGGGGATGATAAAGCTTGGATTTAGTGCGCCGTATCTTTGATAGTATGATGAGATTAAAAGTTGAAACAAATAATAAAGCTCTTTGAATTATTACTTAGAATAATGAAAACGGCACGAATGGATAATAACTTGTCCGTCCTCAATTTTGTAGACCAAACGGTGTTCATTGTCAATTCTTCGGCTCCAATATCCTTTAAAATCACCTTTTAAAGGTTCAGGCTTACCAATGCCTTTAAAGTTGTCTCTTTGAATTTCTTGAATCAATTTTAAAATTCTTAGAGCAATTTTTTTTTCTACAGCAATCCAGAATTCAAACTGCACTAAAGCTGTTTCAGAGAAACTAACCATGTAAAAAATTATACGATTTTGGTTAAAGTTTATTAATGACAACTAATCAAAAAAAAAATTAACTACTTTTAAGTGTGGTCTTGTGTGATTTTTTCTTTGTAGAATCTATGTTTGATTTTGTATCCAAAATCATTTTTGTAAGTTGATCTGTTGATTTGGAAATGATTTTACCTTTTTCAATTTCATCTTTAGCCTTGTACATCATTTTCTTATTAGCTTCATTACTCATCAGGTAAGATGTTTCGTCAAAACTGTTATAATTTTCTAATGAAATGAACACACCGGTTTTACCGTTTCCGCTCACAATTACAACATCGTTTTCGTCACTAACACTTGAAAGATAAGATGAAAGATTTTTTCTAAATTGTGAAATATTGGTTACTTGCATGGTACAGTTATTTGTACAAATATACATACTACTTTTCTTTCAAAATTAACTTTATGAAATTAATTTATGCTATGCTTTGGATGTTTATTTTTTCTTTTTCTGTCAATGCTCAAAAGGCAGAACGTCCGAAACCCGCCAGCGACAGTGCTTTGCTTGACCTTGTGCAAAAACAAACTTTTAAATATTTCTGGGACTTTGCACACCCGGTAAGTGGAATGGCAAGAGAGCGCAGCAATGTGTCTTATGATTATGGAAATGAAACTGTGACAACTGGCGGCACAGGTTTTGGCGTAATGGCTGTGGTGGTGGCGGCAGACCGCGGCTGGATAAGCCGTGATACGGCTGCAAAACAGTTGCTCAAAATGGTGAAGTTTTTAGACAAAGTCAATTCCTATCATGGAGTGTTTCCGCACTGGATGAATGGAGAAACAGGCAAAGTCATTCCGTTCAGCAGAAAGGATGACGGGGCAGATTTAGTGGAAACGTCTTATCTCTTCCAAGGGCTGCTGACGGCTCGCCAATACTTTAATGCAGACAATGAAATTGAAAACGAACTTCGCAACCGCATAAACGGACTATGGGACGATGTGGAATGGAACTGGTTTACCAAAGGTGGAGAAAAAGTGCTTTACTGGCATTGGTCGCCAAATAATGGGTGGGCAATGAATTTTCCTATAAAAGGTTTCAATGAATGTTTGATTGTGTATATACTGGCCGCCTCTGCACACCGCTATCCTGTCAGCGATTCTGTTTACCACCAGGGGTGGGCGAAAAGCGATTTTTTTAAAAATGATAAAACGTTTTATGGCTATAAACTGCCGTTGGGCTTTGACTACGGTGGGCCGTTGTTCTTTTCCCAATATTCATTTTTAGGTCTTAATCCGCATGGGCTTAAAGACAGGTATGCTGATTATTGGGAGCAAAACCAGAATCATACCCTAATCAATTATGAGCATTGTGTGCGAAATCCTAAACATTTCAAAGGCTATGCGACAAACTCTTGGGGGCTGACAGCAAGCGACACTTATGATGGCTACGATGCCTTCTCTCCTACCAACGATTTAGGAACCATTGCTACCACTGCTGCTTTGTCCGCCTTCCCCTACACACCCGAAAAATCAATGGCTGCACTCAAACATTTTTATTATGACCTTGGTGACAAAATATGGGGTGAGTATGGCTTTGTAGATGCCTTTAACGAAAGTAAAAACTGGTATGCAAAGTCGTACCTTGCCATAGACCAGGGGCCTGAAATTGTGATGATTGAAAATTATAGAACTGGCCTGATGTGGAAACTGTTTATGAGTTGCCCTGAAGTTCAGGGGGGGCTGAAGAAACTTGGGTTTCAAAGTCCAACGATCAAGTAGGGACTGTTGTTTGCAATTCTTTAAAACTTACTATCAGATTTATGAAAATTGCTTGCCGATCTATCTTATTTAGTTGCTGCGTTGTTGTAGGGCTATTAGCCGATGCTCAAATTGAATTGTATCAAAAGCATTGGTTCGTTAAAAATGCCGATACACTTCCTTACAGGTTACTACTCCCGGAAAATTATGACCCTAACCGCAGCTATCCTTTGGTACTCTTTCTGCATGGTGCCGGTGAACGAGGCAATGATAACGAAGCCCAGCTAAAGCACGGTGGAAGCTTATTTTTGCAGGATAGCATCCGGAAAAAATATCCCGCCATTGTAATTATTCCCCAATGTCCGGCAAACTCCTTCTGGAGCAATGTGGACATTTTATTGGACACCATTACCAAGAAGAGAAGTTTCAATTTTAAAACCGGTGGTCGCCCAACAATAGCTATGAAATTATTGCAGGAAATGCTGGTTGATTTGGAGAGCAAATATAAAATTGATGAGCATCGGCGCTACATTGGCGGCCTGTCTATGGGAGCTATGGGCACTTATGAGTTAGTAAGAAGGAAGCCTAAATATTTTGCAGGAGCGATTGCAATTTGTGGCGGCGCCCATACCAAAACTGCTAAGCACTTAACCAAAACAAGCTGGTGGATTTTTCATGGTAAAAAAGATGACGTAGTTCCGTTTCACTTTTCAGAAGACATTGCAAATGCTTTAAAGCAGGAAGGTGCTGTTGTAAAGTTTACCGCTTATCCAGATGCAAATCACAATAGCTGGGATAACACGTTCGCAGTAAAAGATTTATTTCCCTGGCTATTTTCAAACTATCAATAAACCATGCAGATAAAATCAAGCGCAGGAATTTTATGTTTGCTACTGATCATTTGCGCAGCAGGAAATGCACAGCAAAAAACCTACTGCAACCCGGTTAACATAGATTATGGCTACACGCCCATTCCAAACTTTGCAGAGTGGGGCAGGCACAGGGCTACAGCCGATCCGGTGATAGTTAATTACAAAGGCGACTTCTATCTGTTCTCTACAAATCAATGGGGCTATTGGTGGAGCAGCGATATGCTGAACTGGAAGTTTATTTCCAAAAGATTTCTTCGTCCCTGGAATGAGGGTTATGATGAATTGTGTGCTCCTTCGGTTGGTATTATTGGCGACACAATGATTGTCTTTGGCAGCACTTACACCAATAACTTCACCATTTGGATGAGCACAAACCCAAAGGCGAATGAATGGAAACCGCTGGTTGATTCGTTTGAAATAGGCGGGTGGGATCCGGCATTTTTTACCGATGACGACAACCGCCTTTACATGTACAATGGCAGCAGCAACACCTACCCGCTCTACGGTATTGAGCTTAACAGGAAAACATTCAAACCCATTGGCACAAGAAAAGAAATGTACAAACTGGAGGACTGGCGCTATGGCTGGCAGCGGTTTGGCGAACACATGGACAACACATTTCTTGACCCGTTCATAGAAGGCTCGTGGATGACAAAACACAATGGCAAATACTACTTTCAATATGGTGCGCCTGGTACAGAATTTAGTGGCTATGCCGATGGCGTAGTCGTTGGCGAAACGCCGCTTGGGCCTTTCACTCCGCAGTCCGATCCATTGAGTTTTAAAGTCGGCGGCTTTGTGAGAGGTGCAGGACATGGCTCTACTTTTCAAGACAACAACGGAAACTATTGGCATGTAGCCACCACAGTGCTTTCTGTAAAAAATACGTTTGAAAGAAGAATCGGAATATGGCTGGCAGGTTTCGATAAAGACGGTGTCATGTGGTGCAACACAGCATTTGGAGATTACCCGACTTACCTGCCTTCCCAGGGAAAAACAGGCTGGAATGGCTGGATGTTGCTCAACTACAACAAGCCTGTACAGGTATCATCAACTCTTGGCGGAAATGTACCCAACAATGCAGTGGATGAACTGTTTAAAACTTACTGGAGTGCTGCAAGCGGCAACAATGGCGAGTGGATTCAGACCGACCTTGGCAATGTGTCAACTGTCAACGCCGTTCAGATCAACTATGCCGATCAGGATGTGGACAGCGACAGGCTGGGCAAATATCCCGGTCAATACCACCAGTACATTTTATACTACTCTCTTGATGGCAAAAAATGGAACAATCTGGTGGACAAAAGCGACAATAAAACCGATGTGCCACATGACTATGTAGAGCTTTTAAACCCTGTGCAGGCAAGGTTTATCAAGCTGGAAAACATTCATATGCCAACGGGCAAGTTTGCCCTAAATGGTTTCAGGGTTTTTGGAAATGGAAACGGGGCAAAGCCCGATTCTGTAAAACAGTTTATTGTTTTAAGAACAGAAAAAGACAAGCGAAGCGCCTTCCTAAAATGGAGCCCTGTGGACAACGCATTTGCTTACAACATCTACTACGGGACTCATCCTGATAAGTTATACAACTGCATCATGGTGCATTCCAACAACGAATATTGGATGAAAGCGATGGATTCAAAACTGCCTTATTTTTATAGAATTGAAGCCATCAATGAAAACGGTGTATCAAAACGATTTGCAACCATAAAAGCTGAATAAATGAAACTGTTGCTTAGGCTTTTTTTGCTGGTATGGATGCTGCACAATACGGCACATATTTTTGCACAGCAAAAACCTTTTTACAAAGAAATCCAAAACTTTAAAAAGCAGGACAGTATTGCATTTCCACCTGCTAATGCTATTTTGTTCGTAGGTAGCTCTTCTTTCAGAAAATGGGGAAATGTCCAGTCTTATTTTCCCGGTTACAAAATAATTAACCGTGGTTTTGGCGGCTCTACATTGCCTGATGTGATTGCTTATTTTGATGACATCATTACACCTTATCACCCAAAGCAGGTTGTGATCTATTGTAGCGACAATGACCTTGCTTCCTCCGATAGCATCACGCCAATGATTGTTTTCAAAAGGTTTCAACAACTGTATTTTTTGATAAAGCAAAAGCTGCCAAATGCAAATGTGGCTTACATTTCCATAAAACCATCACCATCACGGGAAAGGTTGGCAGGGAGGATGAAAGAAGCGAACAATCTGATCAAATCTTTTCTTGAAAAAAGAAAGCACACCGCATTTATTGATCTGTATAAAGACATGATTTTGCCCGATGGAAAAGCCCGGCCTGATCTTTTTGTGGAAGACAAATTGCACATGAATGAAAAGGGATACAGGATTTGGCAAAAAGCGATTGAGCCATACCTGGTAAAATGAGCAAAAACAGTTTGCAACAAAATAGAAATCAAACAATAAACAAAAACAATGAAACCCACTAAACTATTGCTGCTGGCCGCTTTCACAGCATTTACATTTTGCGTAGCAGCACAAAAAAAGAAAACAACCCTCGCAGGCGGCGATGCTAAGATGAACACGTATGTTAGCAACCTGATGAGCAAGATGACCCTGGAAGAAAAGATAGGTCAGCTCAATTTGCTGACACCCGGCGGCGGCGTACTGACAGGTGCCGTTGTCAGCAGCGATGTGGAGTCTAAAATAAAAGCAGGAAGTGTAGGTGGTTTGTTTGGCGTGATTGGCGAAAGTAAAATAAGACAGGCACAGCAATTGGCTTTAAGCCAAAGCCGCCTCAAAATACCGCTCATTTTTGGCAGCGATGTCATTCATGGCTACAAAACAACGTTTCCCATACCATTAGGTTTATCGTGCAGTTGGGACATGCCGATGATACAGCGCGCCGCCGCCGTAGCGGCGGCAGAAGCCACTGCAGACGGGCTTTGCTGGGTGTTTTCGCCTATGGTGGACATAGCCCGTGACCCACGCTGGGGCCGTGTGTCCGAAGGTGCCGGTGAGGACACCTACCTGGGCACACAGATGGCTAAAGCAATGGTAAATGGATACCAGGGCAGCAGCCTTGCCAACAGGAACACGGTGATGGCCTGTGTAAAACACTTTGCCTTGTATGGTGCTGTGGAAGCGGGTCGTGAGTACAACACCGTGGACATGAGCCGCCTGAAAATGTATGAATACTATCTGCCTCCCTACAAAGCCGCAGTGGATGCCGGAGCAGGCAGTGTGATGAGTTCATTCAACGAAATAGACGGCATTCCGGCCACGGGAAACAAATGGCTGATGACCGATTTGCTCCGCAAACAGTGGGGTTTCAAAGGTTTTGTAGTGACAGATTACACGGCTACTAACGAAATGATAGAACACGGTATGGGCAACCTGCAAGCAGTGTCTGCACTTGCTTTGAACGCAGGAACAGACATGGATATGGTGGGGGAAGGATTTTACATGACACTAAAAAAATCGTTGAAAGAAGGCAAGACAACACAGAAGCAAATAGATGATGCCTGCCGAAGAATATTGGAAGCGAAATACAAACTCGGATTGTTTGACAATCCTTACCTCTACTGCGATTCACTCAGGACAAAAAATGAAGTGTTGAGTGCAGATAAACGCCAGGCGGCCAAAGAGTTTGCCGAGCATTCTTTTGTACTGCTTAAAAACAACAATCAAACATTGCCTTTGAAAAAATCCGGCACCATCGCTTTGATAGGGCCTTTGGCAAATGACAAAAGCAATATGCTGGGTACATGGGCCGTGAGTGGTGATAACCAATTGTCTGTACCCGTGCTGGACGGCATGAAAAACACAGGCGGCAGCAGTGTCAATATCCTTTACGCCAAAGGTGCAAACATAACAGACGACACTGCATTGGCCGCACATGTAAATGTGTTTGGAGAACGAGTATCCGTTGATGCTACATCTCCCGACCAGTTGATAGCCGCAGCATTGGAAGTGGCTGGAAAAGCAGATGTGATCGTAGCAGTGGTTGGGGAAGCATCTGAAATGAGTGGAGAATCCGCAAGCCGTTCGGACATTACGATACCTGAAAGCCAGAAAAAATTGATAAGGGCTTTAGCCGCCACAGGCAAGCCTTTGGTGCTTGTGACTATGATGGGCAGACCCTTGGTTTTGACCGAAGAAGAAAAGCTGGCGACCTCTATTTTGAATGTCTGGTTTGCCGGTCATGAAGCTGGCAACGCAATAGCCGATGTGTTGTTTGGCAACTATAACCCTTCGGGAAAGTTGACCATGACTTTTCCTCAAAGTGTTGGTCAAATTCCTATTTACTACAATCATAAGAACACCGGTCGTCCGCAACCCGATGGCCCTACACAAAAATTTAAGTCCAACTATATTGATATAAGCAACGAGCCTTTGTATCCTTTTGGCTATGGATTAAGCTATACGCAATTCGCATACAGCAACCTGCAACTTGATAAGAAAATCATGAAGCCAACTGAGAACCTGCAGGTGAAAATTCAGGTGAAAAATACAGGTAAATATGACGGTGAAGAAGTGGTGCAACTCTACATTCGTGATATCTACGCATCGGTTGCGCAACCGGTTAAAAAATTGAAAGCTTTTCAGAAAATAAGTTTGAAAAGTGGTGAAGCAAGAGAGGTCATATTCAACTTGTCTGTGGAAGATTTGAAGTTTTACAACAGCGACCTTAAATGGGTTTATGAGCCCGGGGATTTTGATGTAATGGTTGGCACCAATTCTAAGGAAGTGCAAAAGGCTGGTTTTACTTTGGTGAAATAATATAAACCCCGGACTGCTACAAGTTTAAAAATCAAAACCAATGCCGCTTAGTGTACAAACGGTGGAAAAAGCTGAATAGCATTACCTAAAAGTACAAGGGAGTGACACAACCGAAGCTGAATAAAGGACTTCTGCTGGGGCAAAAAATAAACCACTTAAGGAAACTAAATTGAATAATAAACCCCCGCTTTCGCGGGGGTTTAAACAACTAAAACACACAACCTAAAACTCACACCAGTTCACCAACCGGTGCGGGTTTCTTCAAAAAATCAATCGGGCTTTTTGCCATCTAAAAACGTATTGATAGAACTGATCTGACCTTTGTCATTTTCATCGGGCTTCACGGTGTACTTGCTGTAGAAATGTTCTGCAGAAGTGAGCGTGTTGCCAAACAACTCCATGTTACGGCGGATGTAGGCCGGTACAGTTTCAAACTCACCAGCAGTATCGGCATTGCTCATGTTAAAGGATAAGTTGCGCAACTTTTGTATCCTTTCCTGGGCTCTGCGTTTTTGGTCTTCCACATCGTCCTGCATGGCAGGCTCCTCTATGGAAGGTGTTGATAACTGGACTGTAGGTTGAACCTGTTTTGGTACATCCACCGCTTCAGGAGATTCTTCCTCTTTCATAACCAGTTTCAATTCAAGTTCCGGGAATGATGATGAATCTGGAATTAAGGGGGCATTCATTGAATTGGATGATGATGGTGTTTCCGGGGGTTGATTTTCTGCGTAGATATTGGAAGGTCTTGAAAGAAATGAGCCGCCAGCGGGGGCAGTTATGTTTGTTTTATTTTCTTGTGTTTGCGGTATTGGTGTTTCTTGTTTGGGTGCAGACATGACCACAGTCTCTGTCAGTTCAGGTTTTAGTTCAAAACGATAAACAGGGCCTTCAGTTGTTTGCTCAATCACAGGTTGCTGCTCAGAAACCACAGGCTGGTTGTAGTGTTGCGTAACGGGCTGAATGACAGCAGGGGCAACCATTTGCTCATCCATCAGTACAGGTGCAAATGGATCTTTTTCTTCTGGCAAAAGCGATGGCTGTGTATAAACTTTCTTTTCTTCCGAATTACCATCAAGGCGAAGTATAATTTTTTCTTCTTCCTTTTTTTGCTCTATCGGCTTTGCAGCCATTTTGAACGGGTCTTTGTGTTCAAAGCCTGTGGCAATGATAGTGACACCCACCCTTGCACCCAGCGAATCGTCAAAACCAATGCCTTTAATCACATCAGCATCTTCACCAGCTTCCTGGCGCAGATAACTCATGATGGTGTCTTCTTCGTCCATCGTTATTTCGTAGTCGCCTTCGGCAGATGTGATGTTGACCAGTATCCATTTGGCACCGCGTATCTCGCTATCGTTGAGCAATGGCGAGTTCACGGCATCTTCAATGGCACGCTGGGCGCGGTCTTCACCTTCGGCTGTTGCACTGCCAAGAATAGCAACACCGCCATTTCGCATCACAGTGCATACATCGGCAAAGTCCACGTTTATCTGGCCGTTGCTGGTTATGACATCAGTAATACATTTGGCAGCAGTAGCCAAAATATCATCTGCTTTGCTGAATGCTTCCCTTACTTTGAGGTTGCCATATTGGTGGCGCAGTTTGTCGTTGCTGACCACCAGCAGGGTATCCACATTTTCACGAAGCAGTTGAATGCCGGCTTCTGCATGGCGCATCCGCTTAGGTCCTTCGTTGGTAAAAGGTGTACTCACAATGCCCACAGTCAGCACGCCAAGGTCTTTGCAAATCTTTGCAATGATAGGCGCACCGCCTGTTCCCGTGCCACCGCCCATGCCTGCGGTTATGAACGCCATTTTGGTGTTCACCTCCAGGATGCGCTTAATTTCTTCCAGGCTTTCTTCGGTTGCCTGTTTGCCAATTTCAGGATTAGCACCTGCGCCCAGCCCTTGTGTAAGGTGCGGGCCAAGCTGTATTTTGTTGGGTACTTTGCTGTTGGCAAGCGCCTGTGCATCTGTATTGCAAATGATGAAGTCAACACTGTCAATACTCTGGCCATACATGTGATTGACGGCGTTGCCACCGCCTCCACCCACACCTATCACTTTCAGGATAGATGATTTCTGTTTCGGCAAATCAAAGTGTATCATAGTTGTAGAATTTGTGTTAGTAATTATGAATTGAGAGTTCTGAATTATGAGTTGAGCGAGCTTGAAAATGATTTCATTCTTCATTTATCGTTCATAGTTCATCACTATTTATAGGTCTTTATCTCCTTCTTCTTTGAAAAGTTCGAGCAGGTTGTTTTTAAATTTGTCCCAGAATTTATTCATCACTTTCCGGTCCTTGGTGTTCACGGCTTTTTCTTTTTCTTGCACCTGCGGAATGTTTACTTCAAGCGATTGAATGCTGGCAGATACAGTATCTTCTTTCACCAAAGTTTCTGGTACAGGCACTTTTTTAAACGTCTTTTCAAACTCTTTGTAACGATGTTCAAAATCGCTGTAACCCTTTAGAATCAGACCTATGCAGGTGCTGTACATTGGCTTTTTCAGTTCGTCAATGTGGTTGGCGGCAAGGTGTCCGTTGGGGAAACCAATGCGTGCATATAGCCCTGTGCTATATTCAGTCAGTTGTATCAAATGTTTTAATTGCGAACCACCGCCAGTCAGAATGATGCCACCGTTCAGCACTCTTGTATCGAGCCCAACCTGCTTCAAATGATAGGTCACAAAATCAAGTATCTCACTCATCCTTGCCTGTATGATATTTGCAAGGTTCTTCACGCTGATTTCCTTTGCAGGCATACCGTTCATACCCGGTATGGTGATGTAGGCATTGGCTTTTGCTTCATCGGCCAATGCGCTTCCAAACTGCACCTTCATGGCTTCGGCCTGTGCTTTCAAAACACCCAGCCCGGTTTTAATGTCGTTGGTAATGTTTTCGCCGCCAAAAGGAATGACTGCGGTATGTTTCAATATGCCTTCATAGAAGACAGCAAGGTCGCTGGTGCCACCGCCAATATCCAGGATGGCAACTCCGGCTTCCATGTCCAAATCGCTCATGACTGCTGCGGCAGATGCCAGCGGTTGCAGCACCAGGTCTTTGGTTTTCAGACCACTTTTGTCCACCGCACGGTTAATGTTGCGGATGGCATTTCTGTCGCCGGTAATGATGTGGAAATTGGCTCCCACTTTCACCCCGTTGTAACCGATAGGGTTGGAGATGTTTTGGATGTTGTCAACAGTAAATTCCTGTGGTATCACATCAATAATCTGGTCACCTGCAGGAATAAAAGTTTTGCGCTGATTATCTATCAACAGTTCAATCTCAGCCATTGTAATTTCAATTTCAGAGTCTTGTCTTACAATGTCGCCACGGGTCTGCAAACTTTTGATGTGATGCCCGGCAATGCCTACATAAACCTCACTGATTTCGAGGTCGGGATTAGACTCATAGCAATTCTTCAAAGCCATTTGTATAGCCTTAATGGTCTGCTCAATGTTGAGTACCTGGCCGTGCTGCACGCCTGTGCTGTTTGCCCTGCCAAAGCCAAGAATTTCCAGTTTGCCAAACTCATTTTTTCGTCCGGCAATCGCGGCAATTTTTGTAGTTCCTATGTCAAGACCTACAATGATGGGTGATTCGTTTGTGTTCATATTTGTGTGTGTTTAGTTGTTGCGATTTTAGTTCCAATTCCGTTTCTGGTTTGTTTCCGTTTCTCGTTTCTTGTTTCTCGTTTCTCGTTATCGTTTCTCGTTTTCCGATTTTTGTTATTCATTGTTCATTATTCATTGCCTCTGCGGCAATACTGCCTTCGGCTTTCCTGCCGGCAATTTCTTTTTGATGACCGGTTGCTTGCCCTGGTGTTGATTCAAATGTTTCAGGGCTTCCTTTCTTATTTTTTCTTCTTCGGCTGTTAGTGCATGTTTTGCCACTTTTAATTTTTTAGTACTCGCCTTCGGCAAAAGGTGATTTACTGCCATTGGCATTGGCATTACAGCATGAGGTTTAAGTCTTGCTGGGGCTTTTGCTTTGGCTACCGTTGTGTCTTTTGCAACCGTGGCATGTGACACGACAACCGGATGCGATGCAACTGAAGCAGGAACAACAATTGCCTCCGGTGATTCATCTTCGCTGTCAGTCGTGTCGGGCTTGTCATTGGCTACAAGTGTTTCCAGTGCTGCTTTTGCTTTGGCACTGTCTATTAGTTGTGTTGCTTTTGTGCCTTTCAATGTTGCCACCACTTGCCCATTGAACCGAACATCCAGTTTTTCATAAGTTTCAAAGCCAACCTTTGTCCACACCTGCTTATAAAAGCTGAATAACCTGTCAAACTTTTCCTGGAAGTTGTCGTCTTTGCCCAGCAACACAATGTGGCTGCCAACCGTTGGAATCATTTCAAAACCGTCCGGCGTAATGTCCACCTGCGCCACCTGCGCCTTCCAAAACTCATCGGCCTGGATGAACATGGCCAGCTTTTTTGTGCTTGACAGCAATGCGCTATCAGGCTTTGACAACACCGGCCTGTCCGATGGGAATCCTGTAAACATTGGAATCCTGGCACTCAACTTCTGACTCAGCGGCAACCGCCTGCACGAACTGTCTATATAAAAAGAACTTCCATCCGCTGTGAAAACCCTTGCTATCGGCTCCTTCTCTTTAATGGCGGCTTTCAACATCTGTTTGTTATCAAAGTATAGTTCCGCGTTGGCTATCCACTGGTCTTGTTTCAGCTTGTCTTCCAGCGACCGGAGGTTTATTTTTTCTATCTCCATGCCGGGCTCCACCCCGTTTGTTTTCAAGATGGCTGTCACGCCTTTTTCATCAATAAAAAAATTGTTTCCGTCACCGTCAAACACCACTTCGATGCCTGTGCAGGTCTTGTGATTTTTTTTATAAACTCCTGCCGCAAGCAGTATGATTGTCACTGCTCCAAGTGCTGCCCAGCCCATGTTTATCCATCGTTTCCGCCACACTTGTTTCATAATTAGTAGCAAGATTTTAGTAGTAAGTAGCAAGACAGAAAACCGTTGCCTCTACCTGAATCTATTTGAAATTTCATGACCAATTCCTTTCTTTGTTTTTGTTTAGTTCAAAGAGTAAGTAGCGATACTGACACCTTACACCTTACACTTTACCCCTTACACTTCCAACAATATTGTTTTTACTCGCTGCACCATCACGTCTATGTCTCCTGCACCCGCCATTACCAACAGTTCGGGTCGGTTGTTTTTCACCCATTCATTCAGTTCGTCTTTGCTCAACACCTTTGCACTTTTGTTAGTCATTCTCTCCACAATCATTTCGCTGCTCACACCTTCCATTGGCAATTCTCTTGCAGGATAAATGGGCAGCAAAATCACTTCATCAGCCATGCTCAACACACTTGCAAAACCATCTGCCTGGTCTTTTGTACGGCTAAACAAGTGCGGCTGAAACACAATTGTCATCTTCTGCTGAAACAGGCTGCGAACACCGCCTATCAAAGCTTTCAACTCTTCTGGATGATGTGCGTAATCATCTATCAGCACATGCTTTTCATTTTTAAGGATGTATTCAAACCTTCGCTTCACCCCCTTAAAATCTGAAACCGCTTCTTTTATTTTTTCATTGTCAATGCCCACATATTTTGCTACGGCAATCGCCGCTGTCACGTTTTCTATGTTGTGCAACCCGCCCATGTGAAGGGTTACATCATCCAGCTTCCAATCGCTTGCTACCACATCAAAAACATAAGACCCGTTTTCAACTTTGATGTTGGCGGTGTGGATGTTGGATTCCTCATTGTTTAAACTGTAAGTCTCTGTTTGGGGTTTGGGGTTTGGGGTTATTTGTTGTTGTGTTTTTTGTTGTTCATCTTGATACTTACTACTTTCTACTTGATACTTATCTTCAACTTTTTGTTTTTGATTTTTTTCTTTTGACTTTGTTTCCATTTCCAAGCCATCCTTTATCAACAGCAAACCACCCGGTTTCACTTTTTGTGAAAAATCAACAAATGCTTTTTCAAACTCCGCTGCCGTGCCATAGATGTCAAGGTGGTCGGGGTCGGTGGCGGTAATGACTGCTACATTAGGCGACAACTTCAAAAAGCTACGGTCATATTCATCGGCTTCTATCACACAGACATTCTTTTCACTACTCCAGAAGTTCGTTCCATAATTCGCTGAAATGCCTCCCAGGAAAGCATTGCAGCCAAAACCCGTATGCCGGAGTATGTGTGCAATCATGGTACTCACGGTTGTCTTTCCATGAGTACCTGCCACACAAACGTTGAAAGAATTTTCTGTAATTATCTTCAGAATATCGCTGCGTTTCACAACATTGTAATTGTTCTGTTGGTAAAATTGCAGCTCCTTGTTATTGGCTGGAATAGCGGGTGTGTAAACAACCATACTAACATCCTTTGGTATCAATTCTGTGTTCTCCTGATAATGAATCGCAATGCCTTCTTTTTCCAGTTGCTTTGTTAGTTCAGTTTCTGTTCTGTCATAGCCACTTACCTGCACACCTTTACTATTAAAATAGCGGGCAATGGCACTCATCCCAATACCACCGATACCAATGAAGTACAGTACACTTCCAACCTCTTGTGAGATGGCATTGTTTGAAGCTGGTATGTGTATGTTCTCCTTCATGTTTTATATAGAATCCAGTACATTTTTTGCAATCACTTCATCCGCATTTTTGATAGCGAATGTTGCGATTTTATTACTTAGTTCTGTTTGCAAATCTTTGTTCAGTGCCAGTGAAACCGCCATTGTAACCAGCTTTTCGTTTGCTTCGCTGTCTTTCACCATCAGGGCGGCTTTGACATCTGCCAGCACTTTTGCATTGGCCGTCTGATGGTCTTCTGACGCAAACGGGAAGGGGACAAAAATCACCGGTTTACCCGTTACGCACAATTCGGTCACAGCCATTGCACCACTTCGTGAAATGACAATGTCGGCGGCGGCGTAGGCCAGTTCCATCTGCGTGATGAAATCGTTTACCCACACATTCAGTAAGCCTTTGCCAGCCTCTTTATATTTCTCTGCATTGTTGTTGCCCGTTTGCCAAATCAGTTGCAAATTGTGCAACTCAAAGCTTTCAATCTTATTAGCCAAAGCCTCGTTGATACTTTTAGCTCCAAGACTTCCACCAACAGCCAACACGGTCGTTTTATCATTTGACAGATTGAAAAATCGCAACCCTTCTTCTCTTGTGACCGATGAATGAGCGATTGATTTTCTGACAGGATTTCCAGTAACTACTATTCGTTCTTTTGGAAAAAATTTCTCCATTCCTTCTGATGCAACAAATATTTTAGTAGCATTTTTTCCCAGCATCATGTTAGACTTTCCGGCAAATGAATTGCTTTCGTGAATGAAGGTTTTGATGCCTTTCAACTGGGCATTTTTCAGCACAGGAAAACTTGAATAACCTCCAACTCCTATAACAGCATCCGGCTTAAAATCCGACATGATTTTTCGTACCTGAAAAAAGCTTTTCACCAGCTTGAAAGGCAGTCCAATATTTTTTATCAAAGAACTTCTATTGAAACCTGCAATGTCTATCCCTATTATGTTGTAGCCTGCCTGCGGCACTTTCTCCATCTCCATTTTCCCATTTGCACCAACAAACAGTATCTCCGTTTCAGGTTGCAATTTTTTGATGGCATTCACTATTGCTATCGCCGGAAAAATGTGTCCGCCTGTGCCGCCGCCTGCTATGATAATTTTGTGAGTCAAATTGTTTCTCTTTAAACCTGTTTGGTGTTTGGAGTTTGGTGTTGTTTGTTGTTACTGTTTTTTTGTTCTCAACTTTTACTCACCAATGCCAACCCACTACTCCTCCGTATTCATTCGCTTTTAATGCCGCTCAATGAACAAAAAAGTACAAGTGAGTGACACAACAAAAGCCCAATTATTAAACTACTGCCGACCCAATAAATCCTGCTATTCTTTTACACAACAGCTTCTGCCATTTCACTGTTAACTGGTTGTCTGTTAATTGGTTCTTCTACCTTACCTGTATTTGTTGTGTTTAGTTTTGATATGCTCTCAAAAGAATCGCTTTTGCCTTCTATCTGTTCTACATTTCTTGCTACACTCAGTATGATTCCGATGGCTGCACAGGTGAACAGGAAGGAGCTTCCGCCCATACTCACCAGCGGCAACGTGACACCCGTGACCGGCACCAGGTTGACTGCTACGGCCATGTTGGCCATAGCTTGTATGACCAGCGTGAAACTGAGTCCCAGCGCAAGAAAAGCCCCAAATGCAAAAGGACATCGCCTGAAAATATTGATGCAGCGCAGCAGAAAAACGAGGTATATAAAAATGATGACGGCTCCGCCAAACAACCCGTATTCTTCGAGTATGACTGCATAAATCATGTCGCTATATGGATGCGGCATGAAGTTCTTCGCCTCACTGTTTCCGGGGCCTACGCCTATTACCCCGCCTTTGGCAATGGCTATTTTGGCCTGTTGTACCTGGTATGGTGTCTCGTCTGCGCTGGCATAGATGTAGTCCTGCACACGTCTTATCCATGTGCCTATCCGTCCGTGAGATTTCAGTTCGGTAATGGCTGCACTTTTGTGTGTGTTGGTTTCGGACTTGCCATCGTAAGTGCCCATTGCGATAGCCACCAAAATGATAACGGGTATCAACCCGATGCCGATGGTTGCAAGGATGTGTTTGATGCTGGCACGACCAATAAACATGAGTAGCAGCCCGGTGGCCGCAGTGAGCAATGCCGTGGAAAGATTGGCCGGAGCAATGAGTGCGCAGATGATGCCAAGCGGCAACACCAGCGGCAGATAGCCCTTTTTGAAGTCTTTAATGACCTCTTGTTTTCGGCTCAACTGTCGACTCAGATACATGAACAAGCCCAGTTTTGCAAGGTCACTTGTCTGAAACGTCATGTTGATGATGGGCAGCTTTATCCAGCGGCTGCCATCGTTGATGGTGGCACCAAACAAGTAAGTGAATATCATGAGCGGTATAGCTAGCAAAAACAGGTACAGTGCTATTCTGGAGTACAATGTATAATTGATGCGGTGGGCAAAATAGATGACCGCAATACCAATCATGATGAACGCAAACTGTTTGAACAGGTATATTTCCGTGTTGCCTTTATACATTTTATAAGCCAGCGAACCCGTGGCACTATACACCACCAGCAACGATGTGATGGCAAGCAAAACAACGATGCCCCAGATGTATTTGTCACCTTTGGTTTTTTGCAACAAACCGCTGCTAACACCTTCCACAGAAGGCATTTCAGAAAATGGTTTATCGAAAAATGCTGCCATTATTTTGGGTTAATTTGTTTATTGGTAAATTGGTTTATTTGGTGCCGTTTTGCTTTTAATTTTAGGTTTTGCCTTTTTACTTTTGCCTTCTTCATTTACCTTACAGATTCCTCACCGCTTCTTTAAACTTTCTTCCACGCTCTTCATAGTTCTTAAATAAATCGAAACTGGAACATGCGGGGCTGAGCAAAACAGTGTTTCCTTTTACTGAAAGTCCGAATGCTGCCGTGACTGCTTCTTCTGCACTTTTAGTGTCTATAATATTTGCTACAATGTTTTTAAAAGCAGCATGAATTTTTTTATTGTCCAGCCCCATACAAACAATTGCCTTCACTTTTTCCTTTACCAAATCTTCTATCAAACCATAGTCGTTGCCCTTATCTACACCGCCCAAAATCAATACGATGGCGGTGTTCAGGGTTTCGAGTGCATACCAGGTGCTGTTCACATTGGTTGACTTGCTGTCGTTCACAAAGTCCACACCCCGAACAGTTGCCACATACTCAGAGCGGTGTTCAAGGCTTTGAAAAGTCTTGACAGCTTCTCTTATTTTTTCCTTGCGGATGCCAAGATTTGCACTTGCAATACCTGCTGCCATGGTGTTGTGTTGATTGTGTTTTCCTTTCAGCGCAAAATCATAAATGCTCATGCTCACTCTTTCTTCCTGAATCCTTAGCATCATCTGGTCTCCCTTGATGTATGCTCCCTTTTTTACTTCGTGTTTCATGGAAAATGGCAGTTGGTTTGTTTGTAAGGTTAGTGTTTCCAGTTTCTTTGTTATGACTTCATCGTCCAGGTTGTAAATGAAAATATCGTTTGCTCCCTGGTTTTCTATAATCCTGAATTTGCTGTTTATATAATTCTCAAATTTGTAATCGTACCTGTCCAAATGGTCTTCTGTAATGTTCATCAGCACTGCTATGTCCGGCCTGAAATCGATAATGTCATCCAACTGGAAAGAGCTGATTTCAGCCACATACAAAGGCTTGGGGTCTTCGGCTATCTGCCGGGCAAATGAATAACCAATGTTGCCGACCAAAGCGCAATCCAACTCCGCAACTTTGCAAATGTGATAGATGAGCGATGTCGTTGTACTCTTGCCGTTACTCCCCGTTATCGCCACTATTTTGCTGTCCCCCTTGTACCTATAAGCCAGTTCTATTTCGCTGATGACCTGTATTCCCTTCGCTCTAATCTTCTGCATCATCTCGTTCTTCTCTGGAATGCCAGGGCTTTTCACGACCTCATCTGCCGCCAGTATTTTTTCTTCATCATGCTGTCCTTCTTCAAAAGAAATTTCATTTGCCAGCAAGTCATTTTTATAATTCTCTTTCAGCAATCCGCCATCGCTCAAAAACACATCGTAGCCTTCTTTTTTCCCTAAAATAGCAGCACCAACGCCACTTTCACCACCACCCAGTATGACTAATCTTTTGTCATTCTCTTCTATATTGCTCATACATTTTTCTTTTGGGAACCAGCAATTGTTCTTTGTTCAACATCGTTGTATCACTCCCTTTTACAGCACATTTTCATGGTAGCTTTTTCTACCTTTTGTTACTTAAACCAACTTGCTGTCACAATTTTATTGTTCTCCATTTCCTTTGTGTCCCTTTGTGTTCTTCGTGTCTTCGTGGTTCCCTTCTTCTTACCTTATTTTCAAACTCATCACCGAAAACACGACACACAAAATGGTCACAATCCAAAACCTTGTCGCTATTTTACTTTCATGATAACCCAGTTTCTGATAGTGATGGTGGATAGGGCTCATCCTGAAAATCCGCCGCCCTTCACCATACTTTTTCTTCGTGTACTTGAAATAGGAAACCTGGATAATCACACTTAAATTTTCAACCAAAAACACACCGCATATAATGGGTATCATCAACTCCTTCCGCATAATGATGGCCAGCGAAGCAATGATGCCGCCGAGGGCAAGACTACCAGTATCTCCCATGAAAACCTGCGCCGGATAAGCATTGTACCAAAGAAAGCCGACACATGCCCCAATAAATGCACCGATGAAAATGCTCAGTTCACCCAGGTTGGGTATGTACATGATGTTCAGGTATTCAGCAAAACGGATGTTGCCGCTTACATACGCGAATATGCCTAAACACACACCAATGAGTGCCGATGTACCCGTACACAAACCATCCAATCCATCGGTAATATTCGCCCCGTTGGAAACCGCCGTGATGATAAAAATCACAATGATGATGTAGAGAACCCAAGTGTAAGGCTTCAGTGGTTCAGGCAACAGTTTTGAATAGTTGAACTCATGTGTCTTGATGAAAGGAATGGTCGTAATCGGTGTTTTCACTCTCACATACCTGTGCTGTTTTCCATCAAAAACCCTGACTGTGTCTGCTATGAGTCTTTCCCCACGCTGAATCACACTGTCTTTTGTACCATCCATCGTTCTCTGCGAAATCACTTCCCTTTCCACCGTCACACTTGGGTTGAAATAGAGTGTTGCACCAACTATAATCCCAAGCATGACCTGTCCAAATATTTTGAACTTTCCCGCCAGCCCGTCTTTATCAGTCTTCTTATAATCAATCCCTCTTTCTCTTGATATTTTCTTTGTCCGCAGCTTGAAGTAATCATCTATAAAACCTATAACGCCCAGCCAGACTGTACTTAACAGCATCAACCTGATGTAAACTTTATGCAGGTTAGCGAACATTAACGTCGGTATCAGTATAGCCAGCAGGATAATGATACCGCCCATTGTCGGTGTTCCTTTCTTCTGTTCTTCGCCTGCCAGCCCGAGTTCCCTGACACTTTCGCCCACTTGTTTTTTCAGTAAAATTCTTATCAGCCTTTTTCCATACACCGTCGTAATAACCAACGAAAGCAGCACAGCAAGCAACACCCTGAAAGTGATGAACTGAAACAGCCCACTCCCAGGAAACCTGATTCCTTCTTTCGCCAGCCATTGGTAGATGTAGTACAGCATTTCTGGAAAACGTTAATCAGTTTATTCGTTAATTAGGGTTATTGGTGAAATCATTTCCGGGTTCTCGTTGTGTTTATTTCTCGTTATCTATGTTTTGCTACTTCATAGTTCATAGCTCATCGCCTATACTTAATCTATAATTCTTCGGTTCTTTCTAAAATCTAAATACTATCATCTAACATCTACTTGCCGTACAACTCAAACATTTCCGCCAAAACCTCTTTATCATCAAAAGGATATTTCACTCCTTTTATGTCCTGGTATTTCTCGTGTCCTTTTCCTGCTACCAGCAATATGTCAAGCGGATTAGCGATGCTGATGGCGGTTTTGATGGCTTCTTTCCTTTCAGAAATGGACAGCGATTTTCTTCTTGCGGCACTGCCCAATCCATCTTCCATATCCCGCAGAATCTGCAACGGGTCTTCACTCCGCGGATTATCGCTGGTGAAAATGACCCTGTCGCTCAGTTCACAGGCCACCTCTGCCATCACTGGTCTTTTGGTTTTGTCACGGTCGCCGCCGCAGCCTACCACGGTTATCACTTGTTCATTTCCCTGCCTCAGTTTTTTTATAGTTGCGAGCACATTTTGCAACGCATCCGGAGTGTGTGCATAGTCCACAATGCCGATGATGCCTGATGTGCTAATCATGTAATCGAATCTGCCTTCAGCACCTGTGACCAGACTGAGTGTTGTTAACACTTCGTCCATATTTTCGCCAAGGCAAATCGCTGCACCATAGACTGCCAGTATGTTGTAGGCATTGAACTCTCCTATCAGCCTGAAATGAACTTCTTTATCATTCACCGTCATCACAAGTCCGGTCAGGTTGTTCTCAAGAATTTTTCCTTTGAATGTTGCAATTGTCCGCAGGCTATAAAAATGCTTAGCGGCATTGGTGTTTTGCAGCATCACCTGTCCTCTCTTGTCATCCAGGTTGGATATGGCAAAAGCATCAGCAGGCAAATCATCAAAGAACTTTTTCTTCACCCTTATGTATTCATCAAACGTTTTGTGATAATCAAGATGGTCATGGGTGATGTTGCTAAACAAGCCTCCGGCAAAATGCAACGTAGCTACTCTTCCCTGGTGAATGGCATGACTGCTCACTTCCATGAAAACATGCGTACATCCGGCATCCACCATTTCACGAAGCAACGCCTGAATATTGACCGCATCGGGTGTTGTATGCGTTGCTGGCACAATCTTGTCACCAATTTGATTTTGAACCGTACTGATGAGTCCGCAGTTATAACTCAATTTGGTAAAAACTTTATAGAGTAATGTCGCTATCGTGGTCTTGCCATTGGTGCCTGTAACCCCCACCAGCTTTACCTTATGCGATGGTTGCCCGTAATAGTTGTCTGCAATTTTGGCTACCGCTTCGCCTGAATTTGAAACCTGTAAATAAGTCACGCCATCACTCAACAATGCGGGCATCAGTTCGCACACAATTGCCTTTGCGCCTTTCTCAATTGCTATGGCAATGAAATCGTGGCCATTGCTAACAGCCCCTTTGATAGCGACAAACAAAGAACCCTGCGATATGTTGCGGCTGTCCATGCAGATGTCTTTCACCTCAAGGTTGGTAACGCCTACAACTGTCTGCAGACGCACATTGTATAGTATGTCCTGAAGTTTCGCCATTTTTTTATCCTGCTTTTTTTGAGCAGTATTTTTTAATTGAGTTGTATGTTTACAATTTGTCCTTTTGCAATATTCTGTCCTTCGGAAATGGATTGCCAGTCCACTTTGCCCCTGCCTTTAATCATCACTCTCAAGCCCAGGTTTTCACAGAGATAAACGGCATCTTTCAAGCCCATGCCAGACAGTGCAGGCATCCGTTTCATGGAAATATTCTGCGTTGACAAAATGGTGTCGTTATTCTGTTTATACATTCGGCTATAATTGCCCGTTCCCAGCACTTTTTCGTTGATATTCAACTGCGATGCAACGGTTTTTATATCGTTGGTATAACCTGCATAACTGTATCTGCCACTGTCAGTCTTTTTGAAATTGTTAACCGTATTATGTTGCTGGTTCACCTTCAAGGCATAGACCTGGTCGGCAATTTCTTTAAACACTGGTCCGGCTATTGCCGCCCCATAAAACACAGCAGCATGCGGCTTGTTTTTGATGACCACAATCACTGTGTATTGCGGGTTGTCAGCAGGAAAATATCCCGCAAACGAAGACTGATAAATTTTGTCATCATAGCCCCGGTTTCCGTTGGCTACCAAAGCTGTCCCGGTCTTTCCGGCAATTTTGCAATAGTTGCTTTTCAAACTTTTTCCTGTTCCTTCCAGCATCACTCCTTCCAGGCATTCTTTGAGTTGAGACAATGTGTAACGGCTGCAAACACTGTCTTTCAGCACAGTAGGTTCAAATATTTGAATAGCTCGGCCGTCTTCTCTTATTTCATTGACGAGGTATGGTTTCATCATTTTTCCGCTGTTAGCTATGGCGTTGTAGAGTGTCAGCATCTGCATGGGGCTAACAGTCAGGTTATACCCAAAAGCCATCCAGGGCAGGGTTGTGTTGCTCCAGTATTTTGTACCCGGCTTGTAAATGGACGGTCTTATTTCACCTTTCAAATCAATACCGGTCAATGTATCCAACCTCAACTTTTTGATGTGGTTGATGAACTGATTTGGATTGGTGCTGTAGTGCATCCAGGCTATTTTAGCCATGCCCACATTGCTGCTGTATTCAAAAGCTTGCTTCACTGTCACATTGTTCAATCCATGCTTTTCACTATCAAAAACTTTTCTTCCATACACCTCCCACTCGCCACCGTCCAGGTTAACCGGAGTGTTCAATGTTATCTTATGGTCTTCCAGCAAAGACAGCATGGTCGCCAGTTTGAACGTGGAGCCGGGTTCAGTCGGCGTGATGGCATAGTTGTAATCTTCCCAATAAAGGCTGTCCCGTGTGTGACCAAGATTGGCAATGGCTTTTATCTTTCCTGTCTTCACTTCCATCACAATGGCGCAACCGTGTTCGGCTTCATTTTTCACCATCATTTTCATCAGCGCATTCTCTGCCACGTCCTGGATGTTGACATCCAGCGTCGTCATTACATCCTTGCCATTTTCGGCTTCCACTTCATAATCATCTATCGGAACTGTCACTCCGCCAGCTATGTATCTTACCAGCCTTTTACCTTTGGTTCCTTCAAGTTCTTTGTCGTAGGTCAGCTCAAGACCGACCTTGTTACTTTCCCGCAAAAGCCCTATGGTTCTGTATGCCAGCATTTTGTATGGATTGAGCCTGATGATTTTTTTGTCAGGAATGAAACCACTTTTATTTCTTCCAAGCCTTACCAGCGGAAAGGTTTTCAACTGCTGATATTCTTTGAAAGACATTTTTTTGCGAAGCAGAAAGTACCTGTCATTTTCACGAAAACCTGTTTGTAGCAGGTACTTATATTCGTGGCTGCTTTTATCGCCAAACAGGTTGGCAAGACAGATGCTCAACGAGTCCAAATTTTCTTTGAAACGCTTACCGTTCTTCTCTCTCAGCCCTTCTGCTTTGAAATCTATATAGACATCAAACTGCGGAATGCTTGTACTTAACATGCTGCCGTCTTCGCTGTAAATGGTTCCTCTTTCAGCCTCTACTTCAACTATTTTCTGGTGGAGACTATCACTCATTCCACGCCAGTATGCACCTTGCACCTGTTGTATGTAAATGGCTTTGCCCAAAATGCACGAACCCACTATGGCCATCAAAATGAAGCCTAAGTAAACCCGCCACAGTATGTCTTTTTTTATGTCCACTTTCTACAAAAAATATTTACAAGTCAACCCAGTTTATTCCTTTTCACCCACCTCTCTGCTCACCATCTGAATTTTGAATGGAGCGATGCTGTCCATCACCAAACCCAGTGTTGCAGAGGCTTTCACCATTTCACTCTCACGGCTGCGAAACATCATTTCGCTTTTTAGTGTCTTATATTCGTACTGCAAGTCTTTCAGTTTCCTTGCAGTGTCGTTTATTTTTCTAATCCTGTTATCCGCCATGTGGCCATTGGCTATGTACAGCACCGCCAACCCCGCCATAAACAGGAAAAACGGAATGTTTTTCACAATCCAACGATAGTTGAACACCTCGCCGATGGCGGCGGATACTGGGTTTCGTTTATCGTTTGTTGGTTCCAAAGGGGTTTAATGTTTAGTGTAAATTTATTTTTCGTTTCTCGTTGCTTAATTTTTGTTCTTCATCACAGGGTTTCACACTGTACTATTCTATTCCACTACTTGCTACTTTTTCTCCGCCACTCTCAATTTTGCGCTTCTGCTTCGTGGGTTTCGTTTTGTTTCTTCTGCCGAGGCGGTGATTGGTTTCTTTGTAATGATTTTCAAATCGTTCTTTTCTTCTTCCTGCAACAGCGGATTACTTTCTGTTTCTTCCACATTTCCACTTCGGAAAAAATTTTTCACCAGCCTGTCTTCCAAAGAATGAAAGGTGATGAAAGCTGCACGGCCAAAAGGTTTCAGCACAATTGGTATTTGCGTTAGCAATTCTTTCAAAGCTCCCATTTCGTCATTCACTTCTATCCGCAATGCCTGGAAAACCTGTGCTAAATATTTATTCGGATTCCCTTTTACTACCCCGCTAATCATAGCTTTCAATTGTGCAATGGTTTGCAAAGGCGTATTGTTTCTATGTTGCACAATATGCTTTGCCAGTGTTTTTGAATTGGTCACTTCGCCATATTGCTCAAACAGTTTGTGCAACTGTGTTTCGGTGAATCTTTTCAAAATATGCGTTGCCGTGTTTTCCTGCCGCTGATCCATCCTCATGTCAAGCGGCCCTTCAAACCGGGTGGAAAAACCACGTTCGCCCTCATCAAACTGGTGACTGCTAACGCCCAAATCTGCCAGCACTCCATCCACCTGCGCAAAGCCATGCAACCTTAAAAACCTATGCAGATAGCGAAAATTGTTTGCGACAAAAATGACCCGCTCATCGTCCGGCAGATTTTTTCGGGCATCTTCGTCCTGGTCAAATGCCAGTAGTTTTCCACCCGGTCCAAGTTTGTCCAGAATACCTCTGCTGTGGCCACCTCCGCCGAATGTGCAATCCACATAGACACCATCGGGTTTTATCTGCAATGCCTCCATTGTTTCATAAAACAACACCGGCACATGATAGGGCGATGAATGATGGACGGATGTGTTGTTATCACTCATTGCCTTTACAGGTTAAATCCCTGGTTGACCATTACATCGGCAGCCAGTTGACTAAATGTTTCAGGTGCCATTTGCTCAAAGAACTTTTTATATCGTGTTGCATCCCATATTTCAATCTTGTTCATGGCTGCAACCAGTATGATGTCTTTTGTCAATTCTGCATGTTCCTTTAAAGTAGGCGGCAACAACATGCGGCCTGCACCATCCAGTTCCACCTCTGTGGCACCGCCCATAAATGTTCGGCGAAATGCCCGAACTTTAGGGTCAAATTCATTTAGTTTAGAAATTTGTTCAACAATGACATTCCAACTTTCCATCGGATATAGAGTGAGGCATTTTTCCATCCCGCGGTTCAACACAAAATTGATTTCCCCTTCCTTCAACTGCCGTTTGAAACCTGCAGGCAAAAGGAAGCGGCCTTTTGTGTCGAGGGTAGCTTCATATTCTCCGAGAAAGGATGCCATTGTTGATAAAAAAATTAAAAGTTGACCTTTATTACCACAAAATAACACTTTCTCCCACTTTTAACCCAAAAAAAGGATAAATCTTTTTATCCACATATACAATATTACTACAACCCGCTGTGAGAGTGGATTTCATAGGAAATGTGCAAAAATCTGTGAAATTGGTGTGAATAGCGGTGGATAACCTGTTATTTTAATTGATATTCAATTTGTTAAGTTTGAAAAGGACATGTTCAAAACTCATTTTTAAAATTATTATCAAATTTTTTCACCGTGTTAATTCACTGGGCAATTACCAAAACATCTTGTTGCTGAATAATTTGAATAAATCTATAGGATGAAGGATAATTATTTTTAAACCGGAATGAAGGCTCCGTATGCAACAATTGGAGGAAGAAGCAAATACCTTTTTCTTTACAATCTGGACTGGGCTATCTGAGTTGAATGTATAAATTTGCAAAATGCACCCTCAAGACCTTTCCATTTCCGATTTCACATACGATTTACCCAACGAACGAATTGCAAAATATCCACGTGAAGAACGGGACAGCAGCAAGCTATTGGTTTATAAAAACGGGGAAATAACATCGTCTGTTTATAGTGAAACCAGCAGTTTTTTACCCAAAGAATCATTGCTGGTTTTTAATGATACCAAAGTCGTTGAAGCGAGGTTAATTTTTCAAAAGCCTACAGGTGCAATCATTGAAATATTTTGCATGGAACCGGTTAATGACTATACAGACATCGCCACTGCCATGCTGCAAAAAGGGAAGATAAAATGGAAGTGCCTGATAGGTGGGGCAAGCAAGTGGAAACAGGGTGTGAAACTGCTAAAAATTATTAATGGAAAACAGGGAGAAATAAAGCTGGAAGCCTTGTTAGCAGAGCGGTTGAACGATTGCTTTATTGTAGAACTTTGTTGGCAACCGTACGATCTCTCTTTTGCAGAAATGCTACATGTGGCGGGCTATATTCCACTGCCTCCCTACCTGCACCGGGAGGCTGAAGAAAGCGATCAGACAAGGTATCAAACAATCTACGCTACGCATGAGGGTTCAGTAGCCGCACCCACTGCCGGACTACATTTTACGGATTCTGTTTTCAAAAAACTACAGAAGAAAAAAATTGACCGGGAATTTGTAACACTTCATGTAGGGGCAGGTACTTTTAAGCCCGTAAAAAGTGACACAATTGCTGGTCACGAAATGCACACGGAGTTTATTGATGTGACAATTGAAGCCCTCGAAAACATCATTAACCATTTAGACAAAACGATTGTTGCCGTGGGCACCACATCGCTTAGAACTCTTGAAAGCCTTTATTGGATGGGGTTAAAGGTAATATTAGATGAAAACATTTCAGCCGAAAATTTGCATGTTACCCAGTGGGAAATGTATGAAAAAGCACAAGACATTTCTGCACAAGAATCGCTGAACGCACTTTACAGATGGTTAAAACAAAACGACCTGACACGCCTCATTACCAAAACACAAATATTGATAGCTCCGGGCTATCAATTGAAAATAGCCAACGGCATCATTACAAATTTTCACCAGCCGCAGTCCACTTTGCTATTGCTGATAGCTGCGATTGTGGGGGAGAAATGGAAAGACATTTATACCTATGCTATGAACAATGAGTTCAGGTTTTTGAGTTATGGAGATGGGTGTTTGCTGTGGGAGGAGTAATGAGAGTTTAGTTGAGGGTTTAGAGTTGAGGGTTTAATCTAAGGATTATCAGGAAACACTTTATTTGAAGCAAAAAAAAACCACCCAACCTTGCGGCTGGATGGCTAAAAAGACAAAAGTAAGTTGATTATGCTTTTGTTTCAGCTTTCTCTTCCAATTTTTCTTTGAGGCTGAACACTATTTTTTGATTTTCTTTATCCAGATTTGCTATTAAAGTATCGCCGCTTTTCACGTTCATGCTCAGTATTTCTTCTGCCAACTGGTCTTCAAGATATTTTTGAATGGCTCTGTGGAGAGGCCTTGCACCAAATTGCACATCATAACCTTTTTCAGCAATAAAATCTTTGGCATCAGGTGTTAATTCCAAGCTGAAACCGAGATTTGCCAGGCGTTTCATGACACCTTTCATCAAAATGTCAATGATTTCAAAAATATTTTCTTTACTCAGCGAGTTGAAAATAACCACATCGTCTATCCTGTTTAAGAACTCCGGCGAAAATGTCTTTTTCAATGCCTTTTCAATGACTGCTTTGTTATTTTCATCCGCATTATTTACACGGCTTGCGGTTGCAAAGCCTACACCATCTCCAAAATCTTTCAACTGGCGAACACCAATGTTGGAGGTCATTATAATAAGGGTATTCTTAAAATCAATCCTGCGACCGAGACCGTCTGTCAATTGTCCATCGTCCAATACCTGTAGCAATATATTGTAGATGTCCGGGTGTGCTTTTTCAATTTCGTCCAGCAGTATAACGCTATATGGTTTACGGCGCACCTTTTCTGTCAGTTGACCACCTTCCTCATAACCAACATAGCCGGGAGGTGCACCCACCAACCTGGTTACAGTAAATTTCTCCATGTATTCACTCATGTCAATGCGGATCAGCGCGTCTTCGCTGTCAAACATGTACCGGGCCAATGCACGGGCTAGCTCAGTCTTACCAACACCTGTAGGGCCAAGAAAGATAAATGTGCCGATTGGTTTCTTTGGATCTTTCAATCCAACCCTATTTCGTTGAATGGCTTTGGTCACTTTACCAATCGCTTCTTCCTGCCCTACTACCATGGCTTTCATATCATCGCCCATGCGGCGAAGCTTTTCAGTTTCTGCCTGCACCATTCTTTTTACAGGAATACCAGTCATCATGCTCACAACTTCTGCAATTGCTTCTTCATTTATAGGATAGCGCTTGTTTTTGCTTTCTTCTTCCCATGAATTTTTTGCTTTTTCCAGTGCTTCGCCCAATCTTTTTTCTGTATCACGAAGGGCAGCAGCTTCTTCAAAACGCTGGCTTTTGACCACCTTGTTTTTTTCTAATTTAATGTCTTCTATTTTCTTCTCCAGTTCCAAAATTTCTTCGGGGACATTAATATTTTTCAGGTGAACTCTTGCACCAACTTCATCTAATACATCTATTGCTTTGTCGGGCAACAGACGGTCGGTCATGTAGCGGTCGCTCAATTTCACACAGGCATCAATAGCTTCTTCACTATAGGAAACACTGTGATAATCTTCGTATTTACTTTGAATGTTTGTGAGGATCTGAATAGTCTCTTCAACAGATGGCGGATCAATAATTACCTTTTGAAAACGACGGTCTAATGCACCATCTTTTTCAATGTACATCCTGTATTCATCCAAAGTAGATGCACCAATACATTGCAATTCGCCACGGGCAAGGGCAGGTTTAAATATGTTGCTGGCATCTAAAGAACCGCTGGCACCGCCAGCTCCAACAATTGTGTGAATTTCATCAATGAACAAAATCACATCCCGGTTTTTTTCCAGTTCGTTCATGATAGCTTTCATCCTTTCTTCAAACTGTCCACGATATTTTGTTCCTGCAACTAAGGCGGCAAGGTCAAGGCTGATGACTCTCTTATCAAAAAGTACACGACTCACTTTGCGCTGAACAATTCTGAGTGCAAGACCTTCTACAATCGCAGTTTTACCCACACCCGGCTCACCAATTAAAATCGGATTATTTTTTTTACGGCGGCTGAGTATCTGACTGACTCTTTCAATTTCTTTCTCACGACCAACAATGGGGTCAAGTGTTCCGCTTTCGGCCAACTTGGTAATATCTCTCCCAAAGTTATCTAAAACAGGGGTTTTACTTTTAGGATTGGTTTGTTGCTTAGTCCGCTGTTGGCCTGAGTAGCTTTTTCGTTCGTCTTCAAACTCATCATCATTGTCTTCAGTATATTCCGAGCGGGTATCGGGGCTTCGAACCATGCCAAGTTCGTTTTTGAAAACATCGTAATCCACATCGAACTGACTAAGGATCTGTGTAGCAATGTTTTCTTTATTCTTTAAAATTGATAACATTAAATGCTCCGTTTCTACTAAAGGACTTTTTAATGATTTGGCTTCCAAAACAGTGACACGGATAACTTTTTCGGCCTGCTTGGTCAATGGCAAACTGTTAATGTTAGCAATGTTTTTTCCTGTCTTATCTTTTACCGCAAGCTCTACTTCTTTTCTTAGTTCATATAAGTCTACGTGAAGGGTTTTTAAAATGCGGATGGCCGTATTTTCACCTTCCCTGATCAAGCCAAGAAGCAAATGTTCGGTGCCAATAAAATCATTTCCCAACCGGAGAGCTTCCTCCCTGCTGAACGAAATGATTTCTTTAACCTGGGCTGAAAAATTATTATCCATAGGGGTTTAAATTGCTTAGATACAATAATAACGAATAATTTTGAGCTTGAGTACGTGCCGTTATTCACACATGTTAATCAAACTATTGTTTTTTTTATGAAGGTCAAAATTGATACCAAAGAGAAATTTCATGTTATAACGCTGATGGAACCAATTCTATCTGCCAAAATTGCAGCAGATCTTACAAAGTTAAGTACGGATTTGCTACAACAAAAGATTATAAATATTGTTCTAAATCTTGCTGACACAGACAGTTTGGAAAATGAAATAGCTGCTGAAAGCCTTGTGCAACTGCAACAGAAATTTTATGAAAGCAATGCCTCCTTTGTCATTTGCAATATGCCACTATTGATGGAAGAACAGCTTGAAAAAATGGAATTGCTTGAAATCATGAACGTTACACCCACCGAAAGCGAGGCCTGGGACATTGTGCAAATGGAAGAAATAGAAAGGGAACTGATGGATGATGAGGGAGAAGAGTTGTAGAAAATGCACTGTTAATTTAAGTATAATTTCGGCCAAGTAAATTAAATTCAATTGTAATCTAAACCAACCAATTGTATCAATTTTTGTTTGTTCAATAAATCCAACAATTAAAAAAAGTGCAACTACAAAAAATTACATCGCCTATGCTTAACTGACGGTGCAAAACAACAGTTTTCATTTAGTGGTGAGCAGTGCCTAAGATTTTGATATATTGTTCTTCACTTCACCAACCAGGTTTTTTCAACACCACTGTTATGGTCAGACTTTTCCACATAGCGGGCAGACTGTTTTTATTATTCAAGTTGAATTGTAAACAGTGGAGGACTATTTACCCGTTTTCCATACTTGCTTTCAAAATAGAAAATTCCAAAGCTATTTTTACGAAATCGCTTTTTGTATGAAAGCAATCGTTTAATTGTAAATGTTACAGGATTACCTGTACCCCTTCCCTTAGCTAAAATAATTTTTTTCTTTTTTAAACCTTCTATTGCTAAGAAGCTTTTGCAATCAAAGCAAGGTCTATCGTTAAAGAATTTTACAGTTATCCTATCAGTCAGCTTAATACTATCAAGCTTCAAAGTAAGAATACTAATGCTACCGTAATCAGTATAATCTTTGATTTCTACATTGTTGTAGTAAACGTGCCAAAAGTCAATTGTGTCAGCTTTTGTTTGTTTGATAAAGCCAACTACTAAAAACAATGCAACTACAAAAACTTTCATCGTCTATGCTTATAAGGTTTAGTCTTTAATTACTTTACTTCACTTCACCACCCAAGTCTTCTTATCTACTCCCGCCGCCGTAATAGTCAGGCTCTTCCATGCGGCGGGCAGTTTGCTTTTGATTTGTGTAATGCCGGTGGGGGTTATTTCCAAACCGCCAAAACCCATGAGAAGGCTTTGCACAATGCCGCCTGCGCCGGTGGCGAAATATGGGTTGGTGCCGCCTTTGGTTTCGGCTATGACCCGCAGCGGAGGGTTCAGGTTGGGTATGTAGGCGTCTTTGAACCAATGCAGCGCTTTTTCCCCATCGCCAATGCGGGCATAGAGGAGGGCGAACACGGCCTGTGTCATGGCGGGTGTACCTTCGTTTGGAACACGTTTTTCGTAGTATTCAAGGTCACGTTTAATGTCGGCTGTGGCGGTCACTTCTTTCAGCGGGTAGGCTAGCAGATTTACATCGGCTTGCTTAATTCCTTCGCCGTTGTAAGTGCTGTGTTCACGGGTGGTGCCGTCTGCCATCTTTAGTATTGGAATGTTGTTGGCAACGTTCATCCAGTCTGCATCAGGGGCAATGCCGAGTATGTTTGCTGCCTCTGTAGCATGTTGCAGGTTGGCTTTTGCAGCACCATTTGTAAAGGCGTTGTTGTCCACGTTTTCGGCCCACTCATCAGCGGCTACCACGTTTTTGATGTCATATTTTCCAGGGCCGTTTCGTTCCACACGGCTGGCCCAAAAATCGGCGGTAGCACTGAGTATCGGCCATCCCTTTTCGCGAAGCCAAACCTTGTCTTGTGTTACACAATAATAGTTCCATGCAGCAATGGCAACACATGCGGTTATATGATGTTCAAAAGGTCCGCTGAGTGCCCACACAGGTGTTTCTTCTACGCCGCTTTCGGCACTTTCCCAGGGAAACATAGCTCCCTTATAGCCACGGTTGAAAGCATTTCTTTTGGCAGCTTCCAGCCGCTGAAACCGGTATTCAACAAGGCTTTTGGCAATCTCAGGTTGCATGACAAGTATGGAAGGGTACATCCACAATTCGGCATCCCAAAACACGTGTCCATTGTATCCCAGGCCACTCAACCCCATGGGCGATGGACTATAAGAAGTACCTTCTCTGCTGAACGAATAGAGGTGATACAACATGCTGTGAATGTCCTGCTGAGTCTGCGCTACATCTGCGGCAGAAGCGGCGTTTGCAGCCTCTATATTGATGTCGCTTTTCCAAAGGCTGTCCCATGCCTGGTTGTGGAAAGCAACCAATCTGTCGTGGCCTTGCAGTTTTGCATAAATGGTCATACGCTCTGCTTCGTTCAGCGGGTCATCGTGGTGGGCGGAAGTGATGGACGAACCAACAATTGAATAGCGATATGTTTCACCAGCTTTTATTTTTCTTGAAAACTTGACAAGGTGCATATTGTTGTCCCACATTTCATGAATGACACGGGGTTCCTGTCCATGCGGTTCGTTAAACATGAAGGTGTTGCTGGCACACATAAGCAACTTGCCGGTAGGGCTTTTGGCACTGCTTGTCAGCAGGCTGATGGTGGTGTGTGGTCGGTCTATTTCGTTGTAATAATTCTGCACGTCTTTTAGCGCATCCGGTGCTTCCATCACGCTGGCACCGCTGATGGTGATGTCTGTGGTGGCTTTGACTGTAATGTCCATTAAAACGGTGAAAGGCAGATGGCGGAGTGCATAGTAAGTGTAGCTGACATTGGCTTTGTCCTTCATGCTGAACGATGCAGTAAAGCTGGCATGTTGCATGTCAAGCTCCTGCTGCATATTGGTCGTGTTGTTGCGGTCTATCCGCCTGCCGTCAATTTCAAGGTAAGAGTTGAGAAGGTTAAAACTTTTCAGAAAATTGCTAACACGTCCCCGGCCATAAAGGTCGTAAGCCCCGGCCAGCACTATATCTTTGACCTTGAATGGCTCCGGTGATGAGACAATGCCAATGATGCCATTGGCAACCGTGATCCCATAATAATTTGCTGGATCAATGCTGGTCGTTTTAATTTTCCACGGATCCTGGGCGAAAGAAAAAAGTGTGGCGAAAGAAAAACAAATGGATAGCAATCGTTTCATGGGAATATTATTTTTACGAAACGTGAATTTAGCTGTATTTAGCTATAATTTGCCACTTCTATTTCTTAACAGAACAACGATATGAAAAAAGGATTTTTAGCGATAAGCATTTTGATCGCATTGGGTGCAGGATTATTTTATTTTCTAAAGCCAGCGAAGCCATCTATTCTGTTTGCAAAAACAATTAAGACAAATACAAAGGCTTTCTCACGGACAATCAACGAAGAAAATAGCTGGAAAAAATGGTGGCCAGGTAAAGTGACTCGTAGAACTACGAACGATTCTTCTTCGTTTGAATACAATGGATACGCTTATAGAATTACCGGGAAAAGGTACAGTTCCCTTCTTATTAATATTGCCAGAAATGAAATGAGAATTTCCACAGAGCTCATCTTCATTCCCATTGCAAATGATTCGGTGGTAATGAGATGGAAAAGCGACACATTGATTGCTGCCAATTCGGGAGCAAGCCTTAAAAGCATAACATCAGACCTCAATAGAGATTTTAAGACCATCATCGGTGCAATAGAAACATTTTATGCAAATGATGCCAATATTTATGGCCTGCTATTTGAAAAAAAACAGGTAGTTGATTCTATATTGATTTCCACTTCTGTTCAGTTGAATACTTATCCTAAAACAGCCGACATCTACCAAATGATTAACAAGCTGAGAGCCTTTGCCAAAGCAAATGGAGCTGCAGAAACAGGCTACCCGATGCTGAACATTTCCACAGAAGACAACACGCACTACAAAGCACAAGTGGCCATCCCGGTAAACAAAAAATTACAGGACAAAGGAGACATCCACTACAAATGGATGTTAGGAGGTGGGAAAATTTTAGTCGGGGAAGTGAAAGGAGGTTTAAACACAATTAGCAAAGGCATGGGCGAAATGGAAAATTATGTAACAGATAATGGATTAGTGGCACCTGCAATTCCCTTTCAATCGCTGGTCACAGACAGGAGTATGGAGAGTGATACAAGCAAATGGGTGACGAAATTGTATTGGCCGGTGATGTAAAAACTCTTACTGTTTTCTAAACCGCACGACCACCGCACTATCATTATTCCTCGCCAAAACAAATGCCTGTTGCTTTGCAATGGTAATGGGAACAACGTGTCTTACCTGCCCCTTTACTGCCAATCCGTTTAGTGAACTGTAGGTGAAATTGCCACCGCCTTTGTTAATGAGCAGGGTGCCATAGTCTGCATCGTAGCGACCCATTTCTATGTTGTTATCGTAGTAGTTGCCCATCAATAGAATGTCCGGTTTATTGTCGTGGTTGGCATCCACCACCACTGCATCTTTGAATGAAGTAAGCTGTGCCTGCCAGGGCAATGCTTTGGTTTCAAAGTTCATGTTGCCTTTGTTCATCAGCACTGCATTGGAAAAATAATTGGCGGAAAGAATGTTGGATTCTTTGAGTTTATTGGCTCCGAATATTTCATTGAGTGATGCTTTGGCCAGGTCTTCGGCATACAGGAATTTCTTTTTCAGAATGGGTATTTGTTTTTCCAATTCGGCTTTGGTAGCAAAGGCAATTTCTTTTCCGCCAAGATAATAAGTGAGCAACTGTTCCTTTTTTCCATTGCCGTCAAAGTCATTGTAGTAAAGTCTTACAGGTTGTTCGGCTGTAGCTTTGAGGCGGCTGTTGAGGCCAAGGTTTCCGGCTATCAGGTCTATGTTTCCATCTCCGTCCACATCGCAGGGGAGGATGAAATTCCACCAGCCTTTTTTATCGCTCAATACTTTTTTTGTAAACATTCCACCCTTATTCATGTAGGCGACAATGCCGTCCCACTCCAGGGAAAGCAGCAGGTCTTTATTGCCGTCTTTGTCTATGTCGAACCACAAAGCCTGTGTCACAAACCCTGCATGTGCCAGGTCTTTTGAGTAGCGGTTGGTGACATCGGTAAAGGTTCCGTTTTTGTTATTGAGCATCAGGTAAGACTGCGGCACTTCGCCATAGCCCCAAGGCACGGCACGTCCGCCAATGAAAAAATCCACATAGCCATCGTGATTGAAATCATCAGCAACCACCGATGATGCGGTCATATAAACAGCTCCGAAAGGGTTGGGCAGTCTGGTTAAATTTCCTTTGCCGTCATTGATATAAATGCGTGGTGTGTTGTGGCTGTCTTCTCCAAAAAATTCATTGCCACCACTAGCTACAACAAGGTCAGCATTTCCATCGTTGTTCACATCCGCCCAGCACGCAGACGTGTTTTCATAAATGCTATCGGCATCCAGTACAGGCTGGTTAGTCTTCACCATTTTCCCCGAAGGGGTTTGAATGAACACCGCACTTTTTTGGTCTCTTGAACTGCCGATGAACACATCATCAAGCCCGTCTTTGTTGATGTCGGCTATTGCTATGGCGGGGCCTTCGGTTGATATTTCGTGGGGTATCAAAGGCTCACGGTCAAACTCGCCAAAGCGGTTTTCTTCATGAAAATAAGAAAACCCTGTTTGTGCAGTAATGTCTTCAACAACCCTACTGGTATTGGGATAGCGGTCGGTCAGGCGTTTGAAATCGAATGTTGGCAATCCCTTTTTGTAATCAACTATTTTCTTTTTTTCTCCCGTGGAAATATTGATGTGGTCAAAGGTTCGGTCGGGCCACACGACAAGCATTGAATCTATGTTGGTATGTTGCAAGCCAATCTGCATAGGCATTTCCATGGAAGAAAGAAAACCACGAACGGCGTAGTTTTCATAAGTCCTTGTTTGCGTACCGCTGTACAAAATCAGCTTTGCTCCAATGGCATTTGTGTTGCTTGTTGCGCCTTTCAATGTTATTTCCACAAAGGCTTTATTTGCTGAGTCGTTGCTGGTGTTTTTATACAACATGGCCGGTTCGTCAATGTTATTGACCACCACATCCAGGTCGCCATCATTGTCAAGGTCGGCATAGATGGCTCCGTTGCTAAACGTAGGGCTGTTGCCGGTTACAAGGTCACTTTCATCAGTAAATGATACATCCCCGTTGTTGTGAAAAAACTTGTTGGGGAGCTTTATTTCAGGGAATTTTTTGATGAGCGACATGTCCTTGCCCTGCATGTCGTTGTTGGTTATTTTTTGTTGTACTTCTTCTCCCGTTACAAAGCTGACGTAGTCAATGTCGTTCATCCTTTTAGGAATGCCATTGCTGATGAAAAGGTCTTTGAGACCATCATTATCAAAGTCCACCCAAAGCGGCGACCAGCTCCAGTCTGTGGCCGCAATGCCGCTATAAAGGCCGATTTCGCTGAAATGTCCGTTGCCGAGATTGTACTGAAGGTTGTTTCTCGTGTATTGATATGAATAGCCCATGCCAATTTTTTCATGAAACAAATCGTAAGAGTCTTCGCCCAATGAACGTTTCAAAATGTAAGGGTCGGAGGGCAGCATGTCCATGCTGATTATTTCCGGTAATCCATCGTTGTTGATGTCTGCCACGTCCACGCCCATACTGTATTGGCTGGTGTGCATGAAGCGTTGTTCACCTTCCTCTTTGAAGGTACCATTGCGTTGGTTGATGTAGAGATAATCGTTTTCGTGAAAGTCGTTTCCTATGTATAAATCAGGATAACCATCAAGGTTGATGTCGGCTACAACAACACCCAATCCATAGCTGATGGCACTGCTGTTGATGCCCGCTTGGCGGGTCACATCGGTAAAACGGATTGGCGGCGGCATGGTTGATGACAAAGGTGACATGCCATCATTTCTATAAATCCTGTCCCCGGACAATGAATCATACGTACCGAGAAACGCATTGCGGGGCCTGAAGTTGTTGTTTTGATGCACTGAATGGTTCAGCAAAAACATGTCAAGGTCACCATCATTGTCATAATCGAAGAAGGCCGCTTGGGTGCTGAATCCTGAAAAGTCAAGACCATATTCTTTGGCCTTATCAGAAAAATGCGGGATGCCATTTTTATCAACACCCATGTTAATGAGCAATTGATTTTTGCTGTGCAGGGTTTCATATTGACCGACACGGCAAACATAAATATCCAAGAGCCCATCATTGTTAATATCTACAACCGATATACCTGTTGACCAGCCGCCGTCCTGTGGAATGGCGGCTTCGGTGGTCACATCTTTGAATTGCAAACCGCCTTTGTTGAGGTAGAGTTTGTTTTGCTCCTGGTTGCTGCCAAAGAACAAATCAATGAACCCATCGTTGTTGAAATCACCGGCACCCACACCGCTGCCGTTGTAGAAATACATGTATTTAAACAGGTTGAATTCCGGCGAATATTTTAGGTTGTTGCTGAAAGAAAGCCCCGTCTGGCCACTGCCAAGCGTTTCAAAAATGGGATGTGCATTTTCTTTTTTCGACGTGCAGCCCAACGCAAATATTATGGTAGCTACACAAATGAACGATATGATAATCCGCAATTGTTGCATTGAAATCTGCCTGCTTTAATTATATTTTTAGTTCGCTGTTTGTTGCTGATATTTTAACCGAAATAACCTTCAGGCTTTTCAAAACTTCAACGATTTTGAAATGCACCATCTTATTTCCCCAACTGATACATCACAGGAAATTCATCATTTTGTGTAAACAGGTAATGCTTCTTTCCTTTTATACTCACCTCTTTAATGTCTTTCGTTTCGCCCTTCACATTGATGCCGGTCACATTGTTTCCCATCCATTTAAAATCACCTTTCCCAGTGTTCAGCAGCACATTTCCATAGCTTGCATCCAATCGCCCAAACTGTGGTGGAAAAGTAAACAAATTGCCGCCGAGCAGCAGGTCTGTTTTGCCATTGCTGTCAATGTCGGTCGTACATATTGCATTCACGCTGCTCAATTGCACCCGCATGGGCAAAGGTTTTATGGTGAAATTTCCCTTGCCATTGCCGAGGGCTATGATGGAAGAACAATTGTTAAACAGCCTGATAGTAGCTGCATCAAGAGTTGCTTTATCAAACAGGTCTTCAATGCTTTTGGTTGCGTATTGGCTGTGTTGCAGGTTTTGTTTTTTGAGAAATGGGAACTGTTCGGTCACGTCTCTTTTCAAGAACACGGGCATGTCTTTGCCGTCCACGGTTTGTGTCAGGAATTGTTCTGTTGTGCCGTTGTGGTCAAAGTCGCCCACCCACAGTTTCATAGGTTTTTGCATGGTTGGCCGCAGGTAAAAGTTCTCGCCGATGTTGCCAATAATAAAGTCTTGTTTTCCATCGCCGTCCACATCACAAGCGGCTATTGTTTGCCACCATCCAAAGAGATTGTCAAGCCCGGTGTTTTTTATTTCTTCCATTTTTTTGTTGGAAAATGAAAAGATGCGGGTCGGCATCCATTCGCCTGTGATGATGAGTTCCTTTCGTGCATCGCCGCTCACATTGGCCCATACAGCACCTGTCACCATGCCTATGTGTGCAATGTCTTTGCTCAATTTTTCAGTCACATCTGTGAAGTTTCCTTTGCCGTCATTTTCATAAATATAACTGCGTGGTGCAACGCCATAATTGTAAGGCTGACTCCTGCCACCGACAAACAAATCTTCATCACCGTCACCATCGTAGTCATCAGCAACAGCGACCGAAATGTTAGCATCGTTGGTGGGGAATGCATTGGTGTTGATTGAAAAATTTCCTTTGCCATCATTGATGTACAAACGATGCTGAAGCTCTCTTTCGCCGGGGCGCACATTGTTGCCGCCTGCACCTATGAAGAGGTCGAGGTCGCCATCTTCGTCGGCATCAAACAGCAGAACTGCCACGTCTTCAAAGCTTTGGAACATTTTAAACACCTGCTCTTCTTTTTTGGTGAAATGTCCATCGTTGTTTTGCAGGTATAGTTGCCCTGGCTGGTCTTTTGCACCGCCTAAGTAAATGTCTTCAAGGCCATCTCCATTCACATCACCTTTGGCAATGTGCGGCCCTTCTTGACTCAGCATTTCCGGCAGGTTTCTTTCGTTGTAAAAGTCAACATAGTCATCTTCTTTGTGTTTGTCGAATGGAGCTTTCACTGGCTGAAACATTGTTGCGGCGGGGATTACAGCGGGATAGATGTTTTTGCTTTGGGCAGGTTGCTGTAGCACATTTAGTTTGTTAACCTGGGGATTGACGATGGTTGTATAACTTCTGTCCGGCCACACAATTACCATCGAATCAATGGTTTTATTTTGCCCAACGCCAATGATTTGCCTGTAATCCATTGAGGACTGAAAGCCCCTTACGGGAAATGTTTCACGGGTGATGATTTCAGTCCCCTTGTAGAGTTTTATCTTGCTGCCTACGGCAAATGTGTTGGCTTCTTTTCCTTTCAGTTGAATGGCTATGTAGTTGGCAGGTTGGTCTTTGTTTCCATTGTTGCGATAGACAGTTGCTGGGCTGTTTTCATTGTTGATGATAAGGTCAAGGTCGCCATCACCATCCAGGTCGGCATAGGCAATGCTGTTGGAAAAGGTTGGTTTATCAAAGCCCCACTTCTTGCCAACGTCCTCAAATTGAAGGTCGCCATGATTTCTAAAAACCCGGTTGGGCAGAGGGTTTGAGGGAATGTGTTTCAGCAGCTCGTTCATCTCCATTTTTTGCCCGGTCGCCATCATGTTTGCATACACATCGTTAGAAAAGAAGTCGAGAAAGTCCAAATCGCCCAGGTCTTTTGCAATGCCATTGCACACAAACAAATCATTGAAGCCGTCGTTGTCGGCATCCATGAACACTGCTCCCCAGCTCCAGTCTGTGCCATAGACACCACAATAATTTGAGACTTCTGAAAAAGTTCCGTTGCCGTTGTTTAGTTGCAAACAGTTGCGCACATATTGGTGATACAACCCTGCTTTTTGCTTGCTTAAATACAAATCAATATTGTCGAAAGTGCCGGTCGTTTTCAGGCGATAATCATTGTCCGGTATCATGTCCGTGGTAAAAATATCAGGATGCCCATCGTTGTTGATGTCGGCAACATCTGCACTCATGCTGCTCATGCTAATCTTCTGTACCTGGTCTTCCAATTCATCTTTAAAAGTCCCGTTTTTCTGGTTGATGTAGAGATAGTCTTTCTCAATAAAATCGTTGCCAACATAAATGTCAGGGTAGCCATCTTCATTCACATCGCTTACAGAAACGCCGAGCCCAAAGCTAATGAGACCGCTGTGCAAACCCGCTTGCTTAGTCACTTCCGTAAAATGAATTTTGCCTTTTTTATTTCCTTGGGAAATGGAATTGTTTTGAAACAAATGATTGCCGCCGCCTTTCAGTTTTTCATCTCCCTTCCATTGGCTGATGTCCACATCCCTCATGCCGCCATAGTTGAGCGAACTGAAAGGAATGGGGCTGTTGTTGATGATGAAACAATCGAGGTCGCCATCCATGTCGTAGTCAAAGAAGGAAGCCTGTGTGCAAAAGCCCGACAAGTCCAAACCATAGCTGGCAGCGGATTCCGTGAAGGTGAGGTCGTGGTTGTTGATGTACAGTTTGTTGCGTCTGTTGCCATCTTTAATGTGGCCTGAGTTGCACACATACACATCCAGCCATCCGTCGGCGTTGATGTCCACCATCGTTACACCGGTGCTCCACATGCTGTCTTGTTTCAGTCCTGCTGCCGCAGAAATATCCTGGAATTTGAATGAACCTTTGTTCAGGTACAATTTGTTATCGCCCTGGTTAGAAGTCAGAAATACATCCGGCAAGCCATCGTTGTTAATGTCACCCAAAGCTACGCCGCCGCCATTGTAGAAGTTACGAAACAGAAAGCTGTTGTCATCCTTAGAGTCTTTTACATCGTTGCGAAAGGTGATGCCCGTGCTGTCCATTTCCGTAAAAAGCGTTTGCCCGGCTGTTTCTTTATTCTCCTTTTTGCCACTGCATGAAAAAGCAAAGACAATCACGGCAAGCGGCAGCCATATCTTCATAAGCCGCTGTTTGGTTGCTCTTATTTCTGCTTTTCTCAACAACATCTTTTGTTTGTTTTTGCCTTAGGCAAAATGTCTCTATTTTAATCGGTAAATAACAGGCACGCTATCATTTTGTGCAATGATAAATTCCTTTCCTTTTTTGGTTTGCAATTCTTTAATATCTTTTATTTCACCCCGCAATGTAATGCCCGACAACTTATTGATGATGTATGAAAAATCGCCCTTGCCATTGTTGATTAAAGTATGGCTATAGCTTGCATCCAACCTCCCAAACTGCGGCGGGAACGAATACATGTTTCCCCCAAGCAAAAGGTCTGGTTTGCCGTCTTTGTTCATATCAGTTACACAAATGGCGTTCAGGCTCGATAGCTGCACCTGCCACTGCAAAGGGTTTATGCTAAAAGTCCCGTTGCCATTATTCATTGCCACAATTGATGAACCATAGTTGAATTGCTTTGTTTGCGCCTTTGACAATACCTCTTCACTAAACAGTTCCTGGATTGATTTCTTTGCGTAATCGCTGTGTTTCAGGTTCCCCTTTTTCAGCGCAGGAAACTGGTCTGTTATTTCTCTTTTTAGAAACACAGGGACATCTCTTTTATCCACCGTTCGTGTCAGGAATTGGTCTGCAGTACCATTATTGTCAAAGTCTGTGACCCACAGCTTCACTGGGTTTTCAACATCCGGTTTCAGGTAAAAATTTTGACCAATATTGCCAATGATGAGGTCTTGTTTCCCATCGCCATCCACATCGGCTGCTGCAATGGTTTGCCACCAGCCAAACAGTTTTTCAAGACCTGTATTTTTCAATTCTTCAAAATGTCCATGATTGAAAGAAAAGACTTTGGTTGTCATCCATTCACCTGTCACAATTAGCTCTTTTTTCGCATCACCTGCCACATCCGCCCACACAGCCCCTGTTACCATACCAACATGAGCCAATTGAGACGGGGTGAAATCCTTAAAATGACCTTTGCCGTCATTCTCATACAGATAACTCTGTGGCGTTTGCCCATAAACATAAGGTACACTTCTACTACCTACAAACAAGTCCTCATCGCCATCGCCATCAAAATCATAGGCTGTTGCTACAGAGATATTCATGCTGTTTGGAGGAAATGCATCAGCATCTAACGTAAAATTTCCTTTGCCGTCATTTTTATATAAGCGATGCTGTATCTCCCTGTTGGCAGGCTGCACATTGTTGCCACCCGCACCTATCAACAAGTCCAGGTCGCCATCTTTATCCGCATCAAAAAACAATACAGCCACATCTTCAAAATCCTGAAACTGCGTAAACAATTTTTCTTCTTTTTTGACAAAATTTCCTGCTGTAGTTTGCAAGTATAATTGTCCTGCCTGGTCCTTTGCACCGCCAATATAAATGTCTTCAAGTCCATCGCCGTTCACATCGCCTTTGGCAATGTGCGGTCCTTCTCTTGACAACATTTCCGGCAGGTTTCGTTCGTAGTAAAAGTCCGTGTAATCATCTTCTGTGTGCTTCACAAAAGTCTGTGCTACGGGCTCAAACAATGTTTTAGCAGGCAAATGATTACTAAAAGGATAAGGTTTGCTATCCGCAGGTTGGTGAATGTACCAAGTCTTGTTAAGTTGCGGGTTGTCATATTTTGTATAGGTTCTGTCGGGCCATATAATCACCATGGAATCAACCGCCGTATTCTTTCCCAATCCAATGATTTGCTTGTAGTCCACACTTGATTGAAAGCCCCGTGAAGGAATCACCTCACGATCAAAAACCTGGTCGTTTTTGTAAATTTTTATTTTGCTGCCTACGGCAAATGTGTTTGGCGCATTTGCTTTCAGCATCACCCCAACATAATTGTTGCCATTGGTATGGGGCGAATTATTTCTGTAAACAAATGCCTCTTGGTTTTCATTGTTGACCACTAAATCCAAATCACCATCATTGTCCAAATCTGCATAGGCAGCACCGTTGGAGAATGAAGGCGTTGCCAACCCCCATTCTTTAGCCACATCGGTAAAATGCAGGTTGCCCTTGTTTCTAAAAGCGCAATTTGGGACAGCATTGACAGGAATGTGCGCCAGAACAGAATCAACACCTTCTTTGTGCCCTGTCAACACCATTTTTTGTGTAAAATCGTTGGCAAAGAAGTCCATAAAATCGAGGTTGGTCACATCGCGGTTCACACCGTTGCAAACGTAGATGTCGTTGAAGCCATCATTGTCTGCATCAAAAAACAAAGCACCCCAGCTCCAATCTGTTGCAGGTACGCCGCTGTAATTCGCGGATTCTAAAAACTGCCCGCTTTGATTGTTGACCATCAGGCAGTTTTTCATGTATTGGTTATACAAGCCGGTTTTGATGCGCTGCCTGTGGAGGTCTATGTTGTCAAAAGCCCCCAACGTTTTCAGGCGGTAATCACTTCCGGGAAGCATGTCTGTCGTAAAGATATCTGGATAGCCATCATTATTTACATCGCTGATGTCGGCTCCCATGGAGGAGAAGCTGTTTTGGCCTACACAGTTTTCCAAATCGTCTTTAAATGTGCCGTTCTTTTGGTTGATGTAGAGATAATCCCGTTCGTAAGAATCGTTGGCTACATAAATGTCGGGGTAGCCATCGTTGTTCAAATCGCCAATGCTGACACCCAGGCCAAAACTCATCAGCGTGCTGTGGATACCCGCCTCTTTGCTCACTTCTTTAAAGTGATTATTGTCATTTTTATACAAATGGTCGCCGCCACCTTTCAGAAACGGAGCTACAGGCCAGTCTTCATCCCGCAAATCCCGCCTGTTTGTGTAACCCAACGTGTTGATGGGAACAGGACTATTGCTAATGATAAAGCAATCCAAATCGCCATCCATGTCATAATCGAAGAAAGATGCCTGTGTGCAGTAGCCCGAAATATCCAGGCCGTATTTTGCAGATTCTTCTGAAAAAGTGTTGTTGTGATTATTAATGTAAAGTTTATTTTTCCGCCGACCTGATTTCATATGGCCTGAGTTGCAGACATAGATATCTAACCAACCATCGGCATTGATGTCTGCAAACACGACTCCCGTACTCCACATAGAATCTTGCTGCAGACCTGCTTTCACCGAAATGTCTTCAAACTCAAAATTGCCTTTATTGATGTACAATTTATTTTCAGCAGAGTTGGAGGTGAACATGATGTCCGGCAGGCTATCATTGTTGATATCACCGATTGCTACACCACCACCATTGTAAAAATTTCTAAAAAGAAAACTATTGTCTATTTCCCCATCAGTGACATTGTTTTTGAAATCAATTCCGGTTTTATCCACCAACTCAAATAGTGTGTGATCTGCTTTTGGAGAAGAGCAGGAAAACAAGCTGTAAGCAACAAGTAAATAAATAATGAATTTCATTTTCTAAAACAAAGAGGTCGTTCCTACAAAAATAAAAGAAGGCCATTGAATGATGGCCTTCTTTTAAAAATTTATCAATTATTGATTAATAACCAGGATTTTGCTTGAGGTTAGGATTAACCGCCAACGCATTTGTTGGTATAGGGAAAATAAGATATTTGGGGTCGTCGGTAGTTGGTTTAGTTGAACCAAAAGGTGTAAGAAACTTTTTGAATCTAATTAAATCATTTCTTCTCCAACCTTCCCAATACAGTTCCCTTCCTCTTTCAGCTAACAAATCGTCTTCTGTTAATGCAGCTAATGGTGTAGCACCACGTTTTGCTCTCAAACCATTAACTAATATAAGAGGAGTTCCGACAACACCTTTTCTGTATTGAGCTTCTGCAACCATTAACAACACATCAGCATAGCGCAACAAAACAAGATCATTATCAGCGGTTCCTCTGTCATCAGAGAAATCATCTTTCATGTCAGGGATATATTTTACCACACGAATTCCCGGAGTTTCTACATTTCCACTAACTACGGGTGAAATAGCATCAGAAAAGATCAATGGGTTTCCGCCTCTATCCTTTAAAACAGACCCACCAGCACCATACTGCTGACCACGCAAAAGACCAACCCTCAAACCAGTTTTATCAGTTACCTGACCTACAGCGACTCCTGATGAAGTCCTGGCGGAATCTCCTCTTCTTTGATCCGTAGAATCAAAAGAATTATAAAAGCTTGAAAGGGTGGTAAATCCATTCCAACCGCTTGGCTTTTGATTGTAGTGAGTGCTGCAATGCCATAGAAAACGGACATTGCCAGCTTCATCACGTGTATTTTTATTTGCAAAAATTATCTCTTTAGAATTCTCTGTATTTTGTGGCGAGAAAATATTAAAATAAACATTCTGTAAATCAAATAAACCGCTTGCCTGAATTTCTGTACCGAGCGATATTACTTTATCCATATCATCTGAAGAAAAAGTTGGATTCGCCCTGTTGGCATAAGCACCCTTGTTCAAATAACACTTCATCAACAAAGCCTTTGCAGCCCACTTGTTAGCCTTATTTGTAGGTCCACTTTCAAGTCGTGGCATAGATGTGTTTAAATCAGCAATTATTTGATTCAAGGCATCTAGACCCGTTAAAACCTTTGAGGGATTTAAAAGATTTTCCCCTGGTTGTCTGAAAGGAACCTGGTTATAAATGTCAAGAATATAAAACATCGCAAAAGCCCTGAGTGTAAGTGCTTCCGCCTTGATTGAATCAGATGGATTAAATACCAGCAAATTTGTTGTATTGAACACAATAGTAGATAAATTACTAAAATTATCTCTGATTCTTTGATTTTCAGGATCCCATGCGTGTGTGTGTAATACACGCCATACTCCATTATCATCCCAATCTCCCCCTCTTGTGGGTCCTAACGCCAAGTCAGTTGACATGTCTTCAAGACAAAAAACGCCAGTTTGATCTTGGAATGGCCCCCTGTAGGAATCATAACAAGCTTTTAAAAGGCCATTAATATCGGCATTGGCTTTAGCGTCTTGAAATGTAACTGCATCCTGGAGTTTTTCCTCCAGCTTTGTACAGCCGGATAAAAAAGAAACTGCGAACAGTATTATTAATGTTTTTATAGATTTCATACAAACTTTTTTTAAAAAATTAAAGTGACATTGTTAATCCCAAAATGAAAGTACGGGCACTTGGGTAAGGAGTGTATTCAATACCAAATGAAGGAACTCCATCAACTGTTTTTGGTGTATTAACTTCAGGATCGAAACCAGTGTATTTTGTAATAATAAAGAGGTTTTGACCAGTTAATGAAATGTTGACGTTTCTAAAATCTTTAGAAATATTACCTAATGAATAGCCAATAGTTAAATTAGCCATTCTTAAGAAATCACCTTTCTCGAGATATCTGTCTGAAACGGGCTGAGAATTGCTTGGACTTTCTTTTTCAGGATAATTATAGACGGAAAGTGCAATATTCCTGTTGTTAGCAATGTTACCAATAGCCAAAGCAGCTTGCACAGTGTTATTGTAAATGTAGTGTCCGAATGCTCCGTTCAAATTACTTGAAAGCGAAACTTTTTTATAACGGGCAGATAAATTGATTCCCAAAAGTGTTGTTGGGTTTGCGCTGCCTTTATAAAATCTGAATTTGTTTGCATCACCACCTTCAAATAAATCATTTCCCGTGGTTTTATCTACACCAATGAAATGTCCTACATAAAAAGTGGAAAGAGCATAACCGTTTGCAAGTCTCTGCGAACGTGCCCCGGAAAGACCTTGTCCATTAATTTCACCTGTGGCGATTGTAGGTCCGGTATAGTTGGTCAACTCATTTTTGAGAAATGTTGAGTTAACCCCTATTGAAAAATCTACATCTTTCTTTCTAATTACATTATAATTCAATGAAACCTCAACACCGTTGTTCTTCACATTTCCAGGTAAGTTAACCCAATATTTAGAAGCAGGGGCAGGTGGAATAGCATCAAATTGGAAAAGGAGGTCTGTCGTGTTTTTATTGAAATAATCTACAGTTCCAGATAACTTGCTATCTAGCAATGAGAAATCAATTCCAACACCGTATGTAGTGGTGGTCTCCCATTTCAGATCCGGATTAGCAACGTTGTCGAGCTTGATAGCACCGGGGCCAGAATAAATATATCTTTCCTGGGCAGCACCAGCAGGAAACTCCTGGTTGCCCGTTTTGCCATAATTTAAACGAAGTTTTAAACTATTGATCACTGCGTTGCCTTTTAAGAATTCTTCGTTGTGCATATTCCATCCAAATCCAACAGCCGGAAAATATCCGTATTTATTATTTTTTCCAAACTTGCTTGATCCATCTGCTCTCATTGTCAGGGTAAGCAAATATTTGTCTTTCAGATTAAAATTAAATCTTCCAAAATAAGACTGTAATTCAACTTCAGGATCATTGTATGAATTAAGATTTCTGGAAGAATATGGTGTTCCCTGAAAATAATTTGTGTAAGGAACCGAATTTGATGTAAAATCTTTTGCATTTATAGAAACACCTTTATTTTTGTATCTCAGATATTCATATCCAAGAGTGCTGATAAATGTCAAATCTTTTGCGATATTTTTAGTGTAATTAAGGGTATGTGTAACTTGTTGTGTACTGATTTCTCCGTTACCATAGAAAGCATAACCCCTGTTTTCAATATCTTGCAAATTGATCCAGTTAGCTATCTGACTTCTTCTAACCGCTGAACTGTAGTTTAAACCTAGAATCATTCGATATTCAAGATCATTGGTTATTTTAAAATATGGAGTAATATTGGCTAATACACTTGTTCCTTTGACTTGATCGTCGAAAGCAGCCTGAACAGCTACAGGATTAAAGTTTCCTTGCGTAAATCCTATTTCTTTTAAATTGTAAGAGCCGTTTGGATTGTATAAGGGTTTAGTCGGATTCCATTGTAGTGCCTGCCCGATCAAACTACCTTCAAAGCCAGAATTGTTAGAAATCGGGGCTACCTGTTCAACAGTTTGAGATGTTATTAAATTGAAATCAAGTCCCAATCTTTTACTTTCAAGAAATTTGAAACCACCGGAAATGTTAGCAGTATATTTTTTTAAACCACTTTTCTTCACAATTCCATTTTGATCGAAGTATCCAAATGAAGCCCTGTACTTACTGCTTTCATTTCCACCACTTACGGCCACATTGTAGTTTTGATAAGTACCAGTGTGTAAAATTTCATCCAAAGCGTTCACATCTGCTTTGAAATCATTTCCCTGAACACCATATTTTTTCAAAGCTTCTCTATAGGTACCCGCATCCAGAACTTTTACCTTTTTGAAAATTTTACTTATACCATATTGGGCGCTAACATCAACTTTAGGTGCACCGGACTGACCTTTTTTAGTTGTGATTAAAATGACTCCGTTTGCACCTCTGGAACCATAAATAGCCGCAGCAGAGGCATCTTTCAGGATGTCAATGGAAGCAATGTCATTTGAGTTGATAAATGACAATGGGCTAGCTCCTGGTAAATCATTTAAACCACCACTAAGACCTCCTAATGTTGGTCGTGGAGATCTTCCATCTAAAGGAACACCATCAATAACCACCAAAGGTTGATTGCCTGTTCTGATAGAATTATTACCTCTTATTCTAAGTGTAACCTCTCCACCGGGTGCGCCACTATTATTTGTGACTTGCACACCAGCTACTTTTCCCTGGATCAACTGATCGGGAGAAGCAAGTGCACCCTTATTGAAGTCTTTAGAACTAACCGAAGCAACCGATCCAGTCAGATCCTTCTTCCGTGCCGTACCATACCCAATCACCACCACGTCCGTCAAAGCTTGAGCGGATGATGTCATAGAAACATTAACAACAGTACCAGTAATAGTAACTGTCTCTTCTGCGAATCCCACATAAGAAACATACAATCTCTTTACACCTTCCGGTACGGTAAGAGAAAAACTGCCATCAGAGCCAGTTTTTGTAGTGGCGGTTTTGCCTGCTGCGGAGACTGTTGCATCCGCAAGTGGAGAATTGTCTTTGCTGTCAGTGACCTTTCCTGTAATGGTTTTGTTTTGACTGAAGGAAAGGGCAGGGATGCATACGAGTAGGACTAAACTCAGTAGTAGTTTAAGTTTTTTCATAATAGCGATTAATAGTTAAATAGGTTTGACGGGATAAAATTACAAGAAATTTTACAAAATGTTCAAAATTTATTAACAAATGTTTGTTCGATAGTGTAAAACTTACACAAATTATAAACGCTAAAATTATTATCTTTTTATTAAACTGATAATTAGCTGATACAACATTTGCTTAATAAATATTTAATTTTGTGGTCTTTTAAATATTATTGCTGCTTTAAAAAAAATTGGATGCCAACTCTGTTTATACATTTGTGTTTCCAAAAAATTTGCTTCTAACTTTTAGAATTTACGCAGTCTGATTCCTGCTTTAAAACCTGTTGATGGATTCTTCTTTCTCTGCAGTCTTTAGTAGTATATGAAATGTGTATGAGGAATGTATAGTAACTGTGCCGGGTGTATGGGAAAAGTATGATGTATGTATGGGAATAGTATCAGACATGTATCCCACAAGTATATCTACTCCCTACCAAAGGTATGGTTCAAGTATTAGTGAGCTATTGTTTTACATAATCCTTGATATTACTAACTGACGTTACGCAAAATTATACACAAGTTATCTTTGTGTGATAGGAATATCGGATTTAACACAGGGCGGGCATTTTGTGCCTAAAGGCAGATTCAACCCTTGATTAGCATTTTTAATTTTAAGCGAGGTCTTCCTAACTCTCACCTTCTTCTCTTCTCCTTCGTATCTCCTTCACTTCTGCTTCGCCTTTTTATTTTAATTTTTTTAGGGC
>JAYTGA010000105.1:0-9431 GCA_043733905.1 Segetibacter sp. | reverse complement strand
AATTGTTCTGTTGATCATTATTCACTCACTGCCATCAGTGAAACACCAAGCGAACTACCCAACCTTGGCAATGTTCACAAAAACAATACAATCCTTTTTTTAGAAACGTTTGAAGCGCTCAAAACTTCAGTGGATGAACAAAGTTTGTCTGCCAACATGAGCGCCATTGCCGATCTGCGAAACGTGACCCAACATGCAATTGCAAAAAAGCAGGAGGAATACCGGGAACTGGACAAGGCCATGAACCTGAGCGGCAGCAATTTATTTGCGACCTACACTATCATTGGCATCAATGTGCTTGTGTTCCTGCTGATGGCGATTGACGGTGCAGGCTTAATTGTACCAGAACCCAACGGATTGGTACACCTGCGGTGGGGAAGCAATTTTGCACCCCTTACCCTCAGCGGCGATTGGTGGCGGCTTATGACCAATGTGTTTATTCATTTTGGTGCCATCCACATTGCCATGAACATGTATTGCCTATACTCAATTGCGACCTACCTGGAGCCTTTGCTGGGCAAGCAAAAGTATGTGACTGCTTACCTGTGTACGGGTGTCATAGCCAGTCTTACAAGCCTGTGGTGGCACAACGATCCAAGTAACAGTGCGGGTGCATCAGGAGCCATTTTTGGCATGTACGGTTTGTTTCTTGCCTTTCTTACCACAGCCATTATTCCAGCATCTGTCAGAAAATCTCTGTTGAGAAGCATTGGTATTTTTGTGGTGTTTAACCTGGCATATGGCATGAAAAGCGGCGTGGACAATGCTGCACACGTTGGTGGATTAGTGAGTGGTTTCATCATTGGCTATGCCTATGTTTTTGCCATTAAAAAAGAAAAAGAACAAGAGCAGAATACAGGTTGGTTGCTGCCGGTCATTATTGCCATCACAGTTGGCATAGCAGGTGGCTATTTGCGACAGCATGTTGTTCATACAAATACCAGGGCATCTTTAATGAAAGAATTGAAAGAGTCGTCTTATGAGGACTTCGACAAGTTTAACCTGCGGTTGAAGGAGTTTGACCAGCTTCACCAGGCTGCCCTGGTGGTCATGCAGGGCACTAGCCTTGCGGGAAATGACAGGCTGGATAAGATGAACTATGTAGTGTTACCCAAGTGGAACCAGGCTGCGCAAATGATGGAAAGCACAAACAGTTATAACATTTCCTCCGCTGCACACCTGAAGGCAAAACGGATTGGGGCTTACATCAATATTAGAAAAAAAGAAACCGAATTGCTAAAGCAGCAGGCAACGGAGAAACAAGCCAACAATGACCTGGAAATGCAGATAAAAGAATACAGGGCAAAAGCGGAAAGTTTGTTTGCAGACATAGCCAAACATTAAAACAAAGCCATCGTAATAAAATACTACGATGGCTTTACGCAAAAAATATAAAACGCTTAGACTCTAAACATTAAACCCTAAACTTCCCTGCTTATTTATTTGCAAAAAGGAAAACACTTACCTGAACATCGCTGCTGATCATGCCAGCACCGTAGGCTATGCCAAGCAATGTTCTGTCTATAGAAAAATAAGCCTGGGCAAAGAAATTCTTTTCATCTGCATTGCGGATAGCAGCGGTGAATTTTACCGGAACAACATTCCCTTTAATGGTCAGATTACCTGTTACATCCGCAGTGTTTGCACCTGTGTAGTTAACACCTGTAATTTCATAACTGGCTTCGCCGGATTTGCCTGTGTCAAAAAAATCAGGGCTTTTTAAATGACCATCCAGTTTGTCACCTGCATCAGTCTTTACTGAAGACAGGTCAATGACAAACTTGCCCCCAGTCAGTTTCCCATCATTCAAGGAAACAGTACCACTTTTTAGCGACAAGCTACCTGTGTGGTAACCACCTTTTTTAGAACCCACAAAACTGATCTTGCTGGCATCTGTTGCCACGTTAAATGTAGATTCTGCCTTGTTTTTTGCCATATGCGGCACAAATGAATATACACCCGCTAAAACAGCCATTAATGCAATAGTCAGAAAACCTTTTTTCATAGTCATTTTTTTAGTTAAAGCAAATATACAGTAAGACCTTTTTGGAAAAAGAAGCAATGTGTAATCTTCGTGTCATTTTAACGGAAGAGTAAAAAGTAAGACATGAAGGAACAATTTATTGTTGAGCATTTCTTATATAATTTGGCGATTCACATTCCTGCCAATACTCTACAATTTTTGTGATAATTGTTTTTAGTTTGTCATAATTATTTGGTTTAACAAAGAACCCTTGAATAGACCTTGAATAAGCGTCAATCACCTGTTTTTGTTCGGCACTTGTTGAAAAGAAAAGATAAGGGATAGATTTTAATCTTAAATCTTCATTGTTGTGAATTTTTTCTCTTAGTTCCATTCCGTTCAGTTTAGGCATATTGATGTCGGAAAGAACAAGAAACGGTTCAATATCTGTGTCGGTAAGATACTCCAAAGCCTGAACACCGTCAACAAAAAAAATGAGTTTATTGGCGTAATTTAGTTCTTTAAATATTTCCGCCAATATCTCTCGGTCGTCGGTATCATCCTCAATAATGACGATTGGTCCGGTTTTGTTCATTGTGTAAATTTTGAAATTAGTTTTGCAAGTTAATCCTGTTTCACAAGTAACTGTCACTTTATTGAGGGGAGAAGTTCAGCAAATGATTTTGCAGATGTGGGGGGAAACTTAAAGTAAATTTTCTTCACACATTGCTAAGCGATTTTTTCGTGTCGGCAGAAGTTCACTATTCGACATCGTAGTCCAAAGGATGCTGTGCATGTCACAAGTCAATAGAGAAATGCTACTATAAAGTTTTTTCTACCATTTGCTAATTGCAGCGGTCAGACTTAAAATGACAATCTATGAAATCACTTTCTTTGAAATTATTTGTACAAATTGCACTGCCGATTTGACAAGTATATTCACCAGATTTTTTTATTGCCAAAATTTGTCCGGTCATTTTATCAAAAACATTCACCAAGAAATGAAAATAAAAAAGACGATTTCGCTTATTGCATTGCTATTGATCACTGCAAATGTTTTTGCCGGCGAAGGCATGTGGTTGCCGCAACTGCTACAGGCACTGAATGAAAAAGACATGAAGCAGCAGGGCATGAAAATAAACGCCTCGGACATTTACAGTGTCAACAAAGGCAGCCTGAAAGATGCTATTGTAAGCCTGGGTGGCTTTTGCACCGCAGAAGTTATTTCTGACCAGGGGCTGTTGCTCACCAACCACCATTGCGGGTTTGATGCCATTCAAAATCATAGCAGCCTGGAGCATAATTACATCAACGATGGTTTCTGGTCAAAGAACAAAAATGAGGAACCTACCAACCCGGGTCTCACGGCCACTTTCATCATCCGCATAGAAGATGTGACCGATGCGATGATACGTAATGTGACGGCGGGAAACGAAACAGACAGGCAATTGCAGATCGAAAAAAACATGAGCGAGTTTAAGAAATCTGTGAAAAAAGAAACATGGCAGGAGGCATTGATAAAACCAATGTTTGACGGCAACAAATACTTTTTATTTGTGACCGAAACCTACAAAGATGTAAGGTTGGTAGGTGCGCCGCCAACAAGTATTGGCAACTTTGGCAAAGACACCGACAACTGGATGTGGCCGCGACATACAGGCGATTTTTCGCTGTTCAGAATTTATGCAGGCAAAGACAATCATCCAGCCGATTATTCCCCTGAAAATCTGCCTTACAAACCCAAACGTTCACTTAAAATTTCGCTGGATGGCGTTGCGGAAAATGATTTCACCATGGTTTTTGGCTTTCCCGGAAGGACAACTGAATATCTGCCATCAGCGGCGGTTGCACAAACAATGAATGTGACTGACCCTATCAAAATCAGCATCCGTGCAAAGGCTTTGGGCATTATGGATGAATACATGCGCAGCAATGAGCAGATCAAAATTCAGTACGCCACCAAATATGCCAAAATGGAGAACTATTACAAAAAATGGAGCGGCGAAGTTGCAGGGCTAAAACTGTCTGGAGCAGTCAACAAAAAGCTCAGTTACGAAGCTGAATTTGAGAAAAAAATTGCGGCTAACATCGAATGGCATAACAAATACGGAACTGTGCTGAACCAACTGAATGCAGCATACAAGGCAATAGAACCCTATGCCGTTGCAAGAGATTATTACAACGAAATGACGGCCAAAATAGAACTCTTCACTGCCGCCAACCAACTGTACAGTTTGGTCACATCGTTCGAAAAAAACGGGACAGTAGCTTATACAGCCACGAAGCAAAAAGTGGGTTCTGTGTTGGCTGAAACGTTTGGAGAACTAAACACTTCTGTTGATAAGGAGTTGTTTGAAAAACTGGTTGGCATGTATCTTAAAAATATGCCGCCGGAAAATGTATCTCCGTTGTTGCTCGCATTTGCCCACAGGCAAAACAATGACTACAAAGCAATGACAGATAGCATTTATGCAACTTCATTTTTGGATGATTCTACGCAGGTGAAAACATTGTTTGGTATGACACCGGAAGATGCTGTGGCAAAATTGAAAAGCGATATTGCCATTCAACTGATCGCGGATATGCAAAAGTCTTATTCAGAAAGAGTGTCGTCAAAACTAACGCTTTTGCAAAACACTATTAACAACCTGCAACGATCGTACATGGCTGCACAAATGAACGTTTTTAAAGAAAAAAAGTTTTATCCTGATGCCAATAGTACGCTTCGTGTCACCTACGGACAGGTGAAAGGTTATGAGCCAAAAGATGCATTCAGTTACAACTATTATACTTATTTGGACGGCATTATGCAAAAGTATATTCCCGGAGATTATGAGTTTGATGTGCCTGCTAAACTGATAGACCTTTACAACAAAAAAGATTTCGGCCCCTATGGCACCAAAGGCAGGCAGACGGTGTGTTTCATAGCCACCAACCACACAACAGGGGGCAACAGCGGCAGCCCGGCTTTGGATGCCTATGGCAATCTTATTGGCCTTAACTTTGACCGTGTGTGGGAAGGAACCATGAGCGACATCAACTACGACACCCGCATTTGCAGAAACATTATGGTGGACATTCGCTATGTGGCATTCATTATTGATAAATTTGCGGGAGCAAAAAACATTATTGAAGAACTGATATTTGTACACCCTAAGAGGAAGGTTTAGAGTTGAGGGTTTAGGGTTATGAATTTAGAGTTATGAGTTAGGGGTTCAAGGAGTTAAAATCATCATTAATAATTAATAATTTACAATTAGAAACATGTCTTTTCAAAACGCCATCAGCTGGTTTGAAATTCCTGCAATTGATATTGACAGGGCTCAAGATTTTTATGAAACGATCTTTGGGTTTACCATGCAGTCTCTCAACATGGATCCCTTGAAAATGAGGCTTTTTCCCATTGAAGATAAGATGGGAGTAGGCGGCGCTTTGTGCGACAGTGGCGGCTTTCACAAACCATCTGCGACAGAGGGGCCATTGATTTATCTAAATGGAAACCCTGATGTTCAAACAATACTTGACAAGGTTGTGGCCGCTGGTGGACAAATTATGGTTCCTAAAACTGAAATCTCGCCTGAGTTTGGCTTTATGGCTGTATTCCTTGATACTGAAGGAAACAGGATTGGAATACATTCAATACCATTAGGGTAATGGATCCAAAACATCAAACTCTCCAAACAGTCTAAATTATAAATCCATCCCTTTCCATACTTTTGCTTCAATGAGCAAAACCCCGGCAGAAACACCGCTGATGCAGCAGCACAAGGCTATCAATCAAAAAATCTGGACTTGACTCAACATAAAAAATTGCAACGACTTGGTCATAAAACATGAGGATTAATAACTTTTAGTCCTTCAATATTTTTAAAATCATTTAGGTTTCGTGTAAGGAGGGTAATATTATGAACAAGTGCAGTAGCTGCAATGATCGAATCACCCAACTTTATTTTGTACATTTTCTTCAATTCAATCGTTTTTTGAATAACTGAATCATCAATATAAAATATAGTAGCAAAAGAAAGTAAGTTCTCAAGTTTTTTAAGATCGGACTTATCGCCATTAAAACCCAAAGTTTCAATTTTTACAACAGGGGAAATATTGAAAGCCTCATTAACAATAACATTCTTTTCTCCATCGAATTGCCCGGAAGTTTGCCACCTATGTAATCTATAATTGCATTGGAGTCTATAAGGTATTCCTGTCCCATTCGCTTCTTGCTTGTTTAAGATGTTCATTCAAAGCAGCATAGCCTTCTGGGGATAAAGTTCCTCCAAAATCTGAAGGTTGTAGTTTGTCTTTTGACACAGGAAGTTTGCCATTTTCAAGTTCTTTCAAATCTTGATGTTTAATAGTAATACTTTTCCACTCCTCAATGGGAATGAGAACAGCAGTCGTGATACCACTATGGTCTTTAATAAATTGCATAAAAAATAAAGGTAAATGAAAATTTATTTTCCAAAAAACAAACTCGCAATAAATCGAAATAAGCAAATCTAAACAATCCATCCCTTTCCCTACTTTTGTCCCAATGAGCAAAACCCCGGCAGAAACACCGCTGATGCAGCAGCACAAGGCCATCAAGCAAAAATATCCTGATGCTATTTTGCTGTTCCGGGTAGGTGATTTTTATGAAACATTTGGGGAAGATGCCATCATAACCAGCCGGGTATTAGGAATCACACTCACCAAGCGCAACAATGGTGCAGCTTTCAGTAGCGAGTTGGCCGGCTTTCCACACCATGCACTGGATACTTACCTGCACAAACTTGTCAAAGCAGGCTACCGGGTGGCCATCTGCGACCAATTGGAAGACCCTAAAACAGCCAAAGGAATTGTGAAGCGTGGCGTGACCGAACTGGTCACCCCCGGCGTGGCGACCAACGACAAACTACTGGAACACAACAGCAACAACTTCCTCGCTGCCATCCATTTTACAAATGACCTTGCCGGCATTGCTTTTCTTGACATTTCCACCGGGGAAATGTTTGTGAGCGAAGGCAACACAGAATACATTGACAAACTGCTGCAAACCCTGAAACCTGCGGAAATCATTTTCCAGCGGCAATACCAGAAACATTTCAAAGAAACATTTGGCGGCAAATTTTACACCTACACACTGGACAGTTGGATTTTTGACACCGTGTATGCCAACGAAAGTTTGCTGAAACATTTTCAAACTCACTCACTCAAAGGCTTTGGCATTGAGGGAATGGAGTTAGCCATCGTGGCGGCTGGTGCTGTGTTTCATTACCTGAAAGACACCGAGCATCCCAACCTGCAACACATTACCGGCATTCAACGGCTTGACAAAGACGATTACCTGTGGATGGACAGGTTTACCATCCGCAACCTGGAACTGCTGGGCAGCGGTACAGAAGATGGCAACACGCTGCTGAAAGTGCTTGACAATACCGTGAGCCCCATGGGTGCAAGGCTGCTGAAACGCTGGCTGGTCATGCCTTTGAAAGACATTGCCAAAATAAATGAACGCCTCGATTTGGTGGAGTTTCTCATCAAAGATGTTGATTTGCGAAGCAAACTCACCCAACACATTAAACTGGCGGGTGACATAGAAAGGCTGGTGAGCAAAATACCTTTGAAGAAAATAAACCCACGTGAAGTGTTGCAAATAGCAAAAGGTTTGCAGCAGGTAGAAGCAATCAGAAACGACTGCATCTCTTCTCCAAATGATTATCTGAAACGGCTGGCCGATGCACTGAATCCGTGTCACTATATTCTGGAGAAAATACTGAAAGAAATAGTGGACAACCCACCTGTGCTGGTGAGCAAAGGCAGTGTCATTAAACCCGGCGTTCATGCCGAACTGGACGACTTACGAAACATTGCCGGAACCGGCAAAGATTACTTGGTGACTTTGCAGCAAAAAGAAGCAGAAGCCACTGGCATTTCATCGCTCAAAATAGCTTATAACAATGTGTTTGGTTACTATCTGGAAGTAACCAATCTTCATAAAAACAAAGTGCCTGAAATATGGATGCGCAAGCAAACATTGGTAAACTGTGAACGCTACATTACCCCCGAACTAAAAACCTACGAAGAAAAAATAACCGGTGCCGAAGACAAAATCCTAACGATAGAACAGGAACTGTTCGACAAGTTGCTGATGGAGTTGCAGGACTACATAGCCCCCATGCAGGTGAACGGAAATGTCCTCGCCATCATGGATTGTATCAGTTGCTTTTCGCACAATGCATTGCAGTATAATTACAAAAAACCTGTGCTGCACAACGGCCTTTCGTTCGACATCAAAGACAGCCGCCACCCGGTTATTGAGAGACATTTGCCGACAGGCGACAGCTATGTGGCAAACGATATTCTGCTCGACCCCGCAGACCAGCAGGTCATCATTCTCACCGGGCCAAACATGAGCGGAAAGAGTGCTTTGCTCCGCCAAACTGCCCTCATAACATTGATGGCGCATACCGGCAGTTTTGTTCCTGCAAGTGCCGCCAACATTCCACTGACCGACAAAATATTTACCCGTGTTGGAGCCAGCGACAACCTCAGCGGCGGCGAAAGCACCTTCATGGTGGAGATGAACGAAACGGCCAGCATCATCAACAACCTCACGCCAAGAAGCCTGATTTTGCTGGACGAAATTGGCCGCGGCACCAGCACCTACGATGGCATCAGCATTGCCTGGAGCATTGTTGAGTACCTCCACTCATCTCCTCATGCACCCAAGACTTTGTTCGCCACCCACTACCACGAACTCAACGAACTGGAGAACAAACTGCCACGGGTAAAGAACTTTCACGTCACCAACAAGGAGGTTGCCAACAAGATTATTTTCCTTCGGAAACTTGCCCCCGGCGGCAGCACCCACAGCTTTGGTATTCACGTCGCCAAAATGGCAGGAATGCCACCATCACTTATTGACAGGGCCAACGAAGTGCTTCAACAACTCGAAACCAAACATGTGGACGATGCCGCCATTTCGCCAAAGGCGGACAACATAGCTGCCAACATTAAGCAACTGTCGATGCCTAAAATGCAACTCAGCATTTTCGATGTTCATACCGAAACTTTTGACGAAATCCGTACACTACTTAACGCCATAGACATCAACCGGCTGACACCCGTAGAGGCATTGATGAAGTTGAATGAGATAAAGGGGAAGGTGAAGTGAGTTGAATGTTTATTGTTGAGTTTGTGGATTGCTGCTATGCTGAATTCGTTTTTGACGAGATACGTTTTTACCCCGAAAAAATAAATACATATTAAAGAACAGCATAACACCAAGATAAATACTGAATCCACCTATTTTTTTTACTTAGCATTTCAATCACATCTTGTGTAGAAGAAATTGCGGAATAAATTTCAAGAATGTAAAGAGCAAATCCCATATTTAATAACTCACCTTACGCATTCAATCATCTCTATTCGTTAAAAAATTACCTTTGAGTTGTGGAAAACTTTGTAGACATCTATACCGACTATTTGA
>JAYTGA010000104.1:0-6046 GCA_043733905.1 Segetibacter sp. | reverse complement strand
AGGATTGTACCTGCGATAACTGGGGAACCTTTTGTTACATACGTGACCTTGATACGGATGCTTACTGGTCATCTTCTTTTCAACCATCTTTAAAAGAAGCAGATAATTATGAAGCCGTATTTTCTCAGGGCCGTGCAGAATTCAGGCGGCGGGATTTTGCATTGGAAACGCATACAGAAATTGTTGTGTCACCCGAAGATGATATTGAATTAAGAAGGGTACATATTACCAACCGTTCCCGTAAAAAAAGAATCATCGAAATAACAAGTTATGCCGAAGTTGTGTTGGCCACTGCCAGTTCGGATGAAGCACATCCTGCATTCAGCAATCTATTTGTGCAAACAAAAATTATTGAGCCAAGGCATGCCATTGTGTGTACAAGAAGGCAAAGGTCTTTAGATGAACAACCACCCTGGATGTTTCATTTAATGAAAGTGCATGATGCAGTGGTGGAAAATATTACTTATGAAACAGACAGGGATCAGTTTATCGGCAGGGGCAATACCATCAATACACCAAAGGTACTGCAACAAAAAAATGCTTTAAGTGGAAGCAGCGGCTCCGTGCTTGATCCGGTTATTTCTATTCAATACCGCATTGTTATTGAACCACAGGAAACTGCTATTGTTGATATGATTTTTGGTGTGGCAGAAACAAAAGAAGGTTGCAACATTTTGGTAGAAAAATACCAGGACAGGCACCTTACCAACAGGGTATTAGAGTTGGTATGGACACATAGCCAGGTAATACTGCGGCAGATAAACGCTACGGAAGCCGATGCACAGTTATTTAGCCGCCTGGCAGGTTCTATCATTTTTTCAAATCCTTCTTTGCGTACCGATCCGGCAACCATTATTAAAAATCAAAGGGGTCAGTCGGGTTTGTGGGGCTATTCCATATCCGGCGATATACCCATTGTGTTATTACAAATTGAAGACGCTGCCAATATTGAATTGGTGAGGCAAATGGTGCAGGCGCATACTTACTGGCGCTTAAAAGGATTAATGGTTGACCTTGTAATATGGAACGAAGATCATGGAGGATACAGGCAGGTATTGCACAACGAAATACAAAGCCTTGTAGCACCAGGGCTTTCAAGCGATATGAAGGAACACCCGGGAGGGATTTTTATCCGTGCTGCCGACCAGATATCCAATGAAGACCGGGTACTTTTTCAAACAGTGGCACATATTGTAATATCGGATGCACTGGGTACGTTGGAAGAACAAATGAACCGACGCAATAAACTAAAATCATCTATACCATTTTTCAGTCCTGCTAAATTTCATTCATCGGTATTTACTGCTGTGCCACCCCGAAACGACCTGCAGTTTTTTAATGGTACCGGAGGTTTTTCTGGTGATGGTAAAGAGTATGTAATTACTACTACGGCTGCACGTTTTACACCGGCTCCATGGGTAAACATATTGGCCAATCCAACTTTTGGTTGTGTTATATCAGAAAGCGGGCAATCTTACACCTGGACAGAAAATGCACATGAGTTAAGACTAACGCCCTGGAACAATGATCCTATCGGCGATTTAAAAGGCGAAGCATTTTATTTAAGAGATGAGGAAAGCGGGAAGTTTTGGTCGCCCACACTATTACCTTGCCGTGGCCAATCACCTTACATCACAAGGCATGGATTTGGCTACAGCATATTTGAACATAGTGAAGATGGTATTGAATCTGACATGACAGTGTATGTTGATATTGATGCACCCGTGAAATTTATGGTGATAAAGCTGCGCAACAATTCCAGCAGGCCGAGGCGTGTTTCTGCAACTGGTTATGTTGAGTGGGTTTTAGGAGACTTGCGGGCAAAATCACTCATGCATACTATTACGCAGATAGAAGTGCAAAGCGGAGCTATTTTAGCCACCAATGCTTACAATACAGAGTTTGGTACAAGAGTAGCATTTTTTGATGTGGACGATATTAATAAGACACATACCACCGACCGGTCTGAATTTATTGGTAGAAACGGAACGCTTCAAAATCCTGAAGCAATGAACCGGGCAAAACTTTCCGGCAGAACAGGCGCAGCGCTTGATCCCTGTGCGGCCATACAGGTGGTGGTTGATTTGGCAGAAGACCAGGAAAGAGAAATTATTTTCAGGTTAGGTGCCGGTAAAAATATAGAAGATGCGGTGAATATAATACAGGCTTTTGAAGGTGCCAACGCTGCACGTATTGCTTTGGAAAAAGTGAAACAATACTGGCAAACAACATTGGGTGCAGTACAAATAGAAACACCCGATAAAGCCATTAATATACTTACCAACGGTTGGCTAAATTATCAAACACTGGCATGCCGTATCTGGGCAAGAAGCGGCTTCTATCAATCCGGCGGCGCCTTTGGTTTTAGAGATCAGTTACAGGATGTATTGTCGTTGGTGCATACCAAACCTGAGATTGTAAAAGCACAAATTTTGTTGTGTGCCTCCCGGCAGTTTAAAGAAGGGGATGTGCAACACTGGTGGCATCCTCCCGTGGGGCGTGGTGTTAGAACCACCTGCTCTGATGATTATTTGTGGTTACCATTTGTTACTTCAAAATACATTGTAGCTACTGCTGATGATGCTATCTTAAACGAGTCAATACATTTTTTAGAAGGGCGCTTGTTAAACGAAGGAGAAGAGTCTTATTTTGACCTGCCTATTAAATCTGATAAAGCTGCCACGTTGTATGAACATTGTGTTAAAGCCATTGAACATGGGCTGGTATTTGGTGAGCATGGATTGCCGTTAATGGGTTCAGGCGACTGGAACGATGGCATGGATAAAGTGGGTAACCATGGTAAAGGCGAAAGCGTTTGGCTCGCCTTTTTTCTGTATGATATTTTAATGCATTTTAAAGTTGTTGCTGCCATAAAAAATGATATTCCGTTTGGAAATAAATGTATGGATGAGGCAGAAAAATTGCGCCTGAATATTGAAAAAAATGCCTGGGATGGCGATTGGTACAGGCGTGCTTATTTTGATGATGGTGTACCGTTGGGTGCACATGACAATGAAGAATGCCGGATAGATTCTATTGCGCAAAGCTGGTCGGTGTTGTCAAATGCCGGCAGTAAAGAACGCTCCTTAAAAGCCATGCAATCGGCAGATGATTTCCTTGTGCAAAAAGAAGATGGCCTGATACAATTGTTTACGCCGCCATTTGATAAATCTGTGATGAACCCCGGTTATATAAAAGGGTATGTGCCGGGTGTAAGAGAAAACGGGGGACAGTACACGCATGCGGCGATTTGGCTGGTAATGGCTTTTGCGGCAATGGAAAATAAGCAACGTACATGGGATTTATTACAAATGATTAACCCGTTAAACCGTGGCAACACGATTGAAAAAATAGACATCTATAAAACTGAACCCTATGTAATTGCAGCCGACGTATATGCAGAGCCGTTGCACAAAGGCCGTGGCGGCTGGACTTGGTATACTGGTTCGGCAGGGTGGATGTACCAATTGGTGGTGGACTCTTTTATAGGACTTAAAAAAGAAGGGCATATATTGCACTTTAAGCCTTCCATACCGGAAGACTGGCCTTCTGTAAAAATCACTTATCACTACAATAATAAAGTATATGCCATTGAATTAGTGCAGCAAAAAATGTTGTACAATGAAGTTATAAAACTGGTAGTAAATGGAGTGGCGCAGGAAGGGTTGTCTTTTGATATGGAGCAAGGTTTTGTGAAAGAAGTACTGTCTTTAAGTGGTGTGGGAGAGGGTGGCAAGGAATGAATTTGATTGTTCTTTCCTGATGGTTAATTCTTATGCTGAACTCCATTCGCTCAATGTAAAAACTTTGTATTCTTCCAAATACTTTTTTAAACATTTAGTAACACACTCATTCAGGATCTTAAAAGGAGTCGTGACAAAGGATAGCAGTAAGACGTTCAGGGTAAGCCACCTGAATAACACTCCGCCGTCACCAAAGCAAAATAATAATTGATTTTTTGTAAACTAGTTTCAAAAAAAATAGTACTTTGGAGTACTTCGTTTACACTTTAGTTAGTGTTGCCACGAGGGATACATTGCCTGCCATACATTGGATAATTCTATTTATCAAAAAATTTCACCATTAAAACAAGGCAATATGTTTGGAAAAAAAACGTGGCACCAACACCATTCTGAAATGTTAACCTTTGGACAAAAACTTGCAGACAAAGTTGCAAGTGAAATGGGGTCCTGGAGATTCATCATCTGTCAAAGTATTCTTGTAATGGCATGGGTAGTATTCAATTTAATTGGCTACACTTATCATTGGGATCCCTATCCTTTTATTTTACTTAGTGTGTTGTTTTCTGCACAGGCTGCCTATGCAGCACCTGTTATTATGATGTCTCAAAACCGCCAAAGCGAACGGGACAGGGTGCAGGCTACTGCAGATTATGAAACCAACATAAGCGCCAAAAAAGAAATTGAAAACCTGCAACTGCATTTAAGCACCATTGAAATGGAGAAACTTGATAAGATTATTTTATTGCTGGAAGAAATTAAAGGGATGAAAATTAATGTAGCATAATGGAATAATTATAGTTTTTTGTAAGTGAAAGAACCAGTCTTGTCAAAAATATTTTTATTTCTTTTCGCTTTCAATTACTTCTTTTAATTTTTTTAATACCATTTTCCAATTTTCCTTTGAATGTTTCTTTTCCTCTTCTGTAGCGTTATTATCTTGAGTAAGTGTTATGAAAGTTTTGTCGACTCGTTCCGTTAGTTTGTAAGTAACGAGATTATAATTCTCTGGCTTGTCCTCTTTTCCAGACATAGAACTCAAATAAGTACTTTGAAATATTTTTTCGTTTTCTAATTTTTTGATTATTCCTTTATCGTGGTACTTTTTTCCTTCATATTCACCACTATAATTAATTGTGCTGCCTTCTTTCCAATCTGAAGTAACTTCTGTTCCCATCAAATATTTTTTTATCAACCTGGGTGTTGTTAATACCTTCCAAACTTGTGCAGGAGTGGCATCAACGCTTACAGATGTTTGAGCTATTAGTGTATTTTTCATCTTAATTTGTTTTTAGATTTAGAAGCAATAAGCATTCCGTAAAGGTTATGTCTTAAATCTTAAGAAGTTTTACACAGTTTTTGGAAGGCATAACGTCATTCAAACATTGTTCTCTTGAAGTGTCTTATAATTCTCACTAACGTCTAAGGGTTGCTGCTACTGGCATTTATTAATGTGGGAGCCGACAATTAAAACCTATTGAAATAATAAGGATGAAGAGAAAAAAAATGCTAAAAAGAATTCCGTCGGACCAGCTTACAATGTTAGCTGTAGTTATGGAACTCAATGGCTAACAATTCGTCTTTCTCGGGGCTGAGGTTGTGATTAATGGGTTTGACTTCATATTTAAATTTATTTTGCCTTTCACTATTTAGGATAGAATTTTCTAAAGCCTTTAGGTCATCTGATCCTGAAAAATTACAGTAAACGAAAGTCTCCTTTTCACTGGGAAACCGTTTGTGACATTTTATTTTGTGACACAAGTGCCTGCTTAGAACTTCCCAGGCCAGTTTCGATTTATTCGATATCAAAATTGTTCCTGGTGCCAAGCCAAGTGAGAATACCTACAATGATCAATTTTATTTTCATAATTATTTATCCGGTTTAGTTGGTTTGTTGAATACGCTACATGGCTAAAGTCTCTACTCCACTATTATACAGCTAAAATAGATGAAGAACGATTACCCACAATTGTCGCTCTTTGCTGCGTCGGGGTTTCATGGGAGAGATTTTATAATTGTTATAGAATTCGGTGAAATCCCCGCCGAGACGATGTACGCTGCCTTTTATTCATTCCAGTTGTTTAAGATCAAGATATTTAGCCAACTTGCCTTTTAGTCTGTTCTTGAAAAATGCACTCATTGTTAATATAATGATAGGACATAAAAAAAGTAATGGAATTATAATCAAAAAAGCCTCGCTAACTCTAGGAGTATTTCTGTACATTAAAAGTAATGCTATCAAAGCGATCGGAAAAAGAACAAAAAGCGATGGATAGTAGGAATTTGGACTAACAAGCAAATTTACC
>JAYTGA010000103.1:0-1521 GCA_043733905.1 Segetibacter sp. | reverse complement strand
AGAGAGTATTTAGTTGATGGAATACTTTTCCTCTGCCGTGTTCTCTGCGAAGAGCATTGTTTGTAGCAGGACACAGTTGTAAAAGGATTTGTCGCAGTGTTAGAAAAATATCACGACAAACAATCGTTTAACAGAGCCAACAATGGTTCAACAACACATACTAACAAATGACAACAGACACATTTAAAGTAACGATACATATGGTTTCAAGTCTTGACGGAATTATTGCCAAAAAAGACAATAGCGTTTCGTGGTTTGAGATATCTGACTACTACGATAAAGGTGTTTCTGAACAAGACCCGGAAGAATTTCTTAAAACAATAGATTGCTATGTAATGGGTTCCCATACATACGAACACGCCCTGGAACTTTCAAAATCTTATGGGTGGGCTTATGGAGACACGCCGACTACTGTAGTAACTCACAGAAACCTGCCGGTTGACAGAAAGAACATTGAATTTTATTCCGGCGACCTGGACAAACTTGTGAGCGTACATCTAAAACCAAACTACAGGAATGTTTGGCTTGTAGGCGGAGCAATGCTTGTAAAAGATTTCATTCGTTTAAAATTGGCGGACGAAATAAGGTTATCAATTTTACCAATTATTTTGGGCGACGGGGCACTTTTTTTTGACCACATAGGACAAGAACAAGCATTGCATCTGAAAGACGTGACAGCCTACAAAAGCGGAATGGTGGAACTATGTTACGAAATAAGAACATAATAGAATTTTCTAACAAACTAAAAGAAAACACTGCCTGTAACGGGCGATTTTCCCCGAGCACTGTCTCTATGAAGAGCTTTGTGTACAGTTAGGACACGGCTGTAAAAAGATTGTCGCCATGTCCTGCCCTGCTTCAAGCCAAGAGTAGAGAACACGGCTCAGGATGAATAACAATCTTCTTAATCTTTCCGGCAAAAAAAATCTACAAAGAAAATTGGGAAATATTATTTCGCTTCTCTCATTTTATTTTTATTCATTTTGGAACTGAAAAGTTCTTATCATCTGCAGAAGGCCCATAAATAGAAGGAACAGGAATATCATTTAATCGCATATACACTGTTAGTTGTCCGCGGTGATGAACCCAATGATTAAGGGTAACACCTATATCTACCATTTTAGAGGAAGTATATAAAACCTGGCCGTTAGCTTTTAATGAAAAAGAATCTTCCAGTTTTTCATCATTTGTTTCCTGCAGGGCATTCCCCGCTGCTTCCATGTTTTCTTCAAAATGATTTACCAACTCTGATGTAGTTGTGGGAGAAAAATGTTTGTAGGTTACAAAATCAATCTCGCCATCCATAACCATATGTTTTATCCATAGTGGAATTTCGGCAACCAATAAAGCCAGGTAGCCCATGTTCATTGATTTTGGATGAGGCTTATAACCGAATAATGTTTCAGGAATTTTTTCGAGACATGCACGTGTGGCCTTGTATTCAGAATTTAATTCGTGAAGGTATGCCTGGGTTTTGGTATTGCTCATAACATTTTTCTTTACAAATTACTTAATCATTAA
>JAYTGA010000102.1:0-8002 GCA_043733905.1 Segetibacter sp. | reverse complement strand
TATGTGCCATTTCACCACATCCAATTGCTTTTTGCCGCTCCTGTAATTTTCGGCAAAAGCTACTTTTTATTTCATAATTTTTCAGGGAAATAAAACTTTGCCATTTTATAAAAACACTTTTATGCAATCAAAATTACCAGTCCTGATCTTAGCCATAATGGTTTCGTTTGCCACCAATGCCCAAGGTGTCATTACCACGCCACGCACACCCAGCCCGGCGGCTTCAGTTTCGCAGACCATCGGCATTTCCACAGTCACTGTCAGGTATTCAAGGCCGTCAGTCAAAGGCAGAGAAATATGGGGTGCGCTGGTTCCTTACGGATGGAACAGGCAACCGGGATATGGCAACGGAAACGAAAGCCCCTGGCGTGGCGGTGCCAATGAAAATACTGTGATAGAATTTTCGCATCCTGCAAAGGTGCAGGGACAAGTGATTCCTGCCGGATCTTACGGTTTGTTTTTTACCATCAACAAAGACAACACCGGCGAAGTCATTTTGTCAAAAGACTACCAATCGTGGGGCAGTTTCTGGTACAATGCCAAAGACGATGCAGTGAGATCCAAGATAGAGTTACGCAACATTCCACCCACCGAACTGCTGACTTATGAGTTCGTGAACATGACAAAAAACTCGGCTGAACTGGTACTCAACTGGGAGAAGAAACAGTTTCCTGTAAAGATTGAATTTGACGTAGATGGTATTGTGCTGGCCAATGCAGAAAAAGAGTTGAGAGGCCCGGTTGGCTTTACCTGGCAGGGCTACTTGAGTGCCGCCACTTATGCCGTGCAAAACAACACAAATCCTGAACAGGCCCTGTCGTGGATCAATACTGCCGCTGCGCAAAATAAAAGCTATGCAGTGTTACAAATAAAAGCAGATATACTCAACAAATTGAACAGAACAACGGAAGCGGAAACCGCCATGAAAGATGCAATGGCTTTAGCTACAGAAAACGAGGTGAACGCCTATGGATACCAGCTATTGGGGGCAGGAAACAAGGACAAAGCCATCGAAATATTTGTACTCAATACAAAAAAATTTCCCAACAGCGCCAACACATGGGACAGCCTGGGTGAGGCATATTTTACCAACGGCGATAAAAAGAATGCCATTGCAAGTTTCAAAAAATCATTGTCTTTGAACCCCACCGAAGGCACAAAAGCTAATTCAGAAAAGTATTTGAAACAATTGGGAGCTATGTAAAACAAACCAATCAATAGAATTATATTTGCTCTAATAAAAAACAAAACACTATGTCTCTACCCGTAAATGATAAGAAAGGCAACAACAAACTGAACAACACGACCAAAGGCGCAGCCGGTGGATCAAAGTTCATTAAAGGCACTTCCAAAGCTCCTACAGTGACCAAAAAAGTAAGGTCAACCGGTGCGAACAGGGGGAGTTAAAAATGTTTGTGATGCGCCATAATAGTTTGGCAAAAAAGATGGATAAACTCCTTTTTATTTTTCTCAAAAAACTCCCCGGATGTTAAATCATCCGGGGAGTTTTCATTTCTCCACTTCCCACAATCAAATAAAATTCTTACAGGAAAATAAGAGCAACTAACACAGCATTTTTCCAACAAATGATTGTTTCATCAACGAATAAAAATATTATTTACGGTTCTCTTTTAAAAACAAGCAAAACTTATCTTTACCCGCAAAATATTCTTTCTGAAAAAAACAAACAAACCATGACAAAAATAGCTGTTGCCAAAGGCGATGGAATAGGACCGGAAATAATGGAGGCGGTGTTGCACATATTCAAAGAGGCTGGAGTAATGCTGGACTACGAATTTGTGGACATGGGCAAATGGGTGTTTGACAAAGGCTACAGCAACGGCATGACTCCCGAAGCACAACAGTCCATTGAGTCGCTGGGCATTTTGTTTAAAGGGCCTATGGAAACACCTAAAGGAAAAGGCGTGAAAAGTGTGAACGTGACAGCCCGCAAAACATGGAACACTTATGCCAACAAACGGGTGTTTCAGACACTGCATGGTGTTGACACGGTTTTTAGTAAAGCCGGCATCCCCATTGACCTGACGATTGTTCGTGAAAATATTGAAGATACATACGGCGGCATAGAACATATGCTGACCAATGATGTGGCACTTGGCCGCAGGTTCATTACCCGTCCGGGCAGTATGCAGGTGATCAAATATGCCTTTGAAATGGCAAAGAAAAAAGGCACCAAACGCATTACCTGCGGCCACAAGGCCAACATTATGAAACTGACCGACGGGCTGTTCCTTGAGGTGTTTTACGAAGTGGCAAAAGACTATCCCGAACTGAATGCCGACGACGTGATAGTGGATGATCTGTGTATGAAAATGGTCACCCGCCCCGACCTGTTTGATGTGGTGGTACTGACCAATTTGCAGGGTGACATTGTGAGCGACCTGTGCGCCGGATTGGTGGGTGGGCTTGGCTTTGCGCCTTCGGCAAACATTGGCGACCACATTTCCATTTTTGAAGCTGTGCATGGCACTGCACCAGATATTGCGGGTAAAAACATTGCGAACCCAACAGCTTTATTGCTGAGCGGACTTGCCATGCTTCGCCACCTGGGTTTGATGAACAAAGCGGCGATTATTGAAAACTCATTGCTTTATACTTTAGAACAAGGCATTCGAACAGGCGACTTTGGCGACCGATCAAAACCTGCGCTGAACACAACGGATTTTGCAGCGGCCATCATTAGCAATTTTGGCAAACAACCCGATCACAATCCCCGTCCGCTACTGGAAGATGCACCCGTGACGCCAACCATTTTTAAACTGGAAAGCAACCCAATGATATTGAGCGATGAAGAGGATTACAAAAAAATAATTGGTGCCGACTTTTTTGTGGAAAGTGAAGAACAGCCAAAGTTTGTAGCTGAAAAATGCCTCCATCACACGCTGGATTTGTTTAAGCTGGTCACCATCAGCAACCGTGGCACACAGGTCTGGCCCAAGGGTTCTATTTTTACCAACCTGGTCAACCAATATCGCTGCAGGTTTGAAAGCATTGGCGAGCATAGTGTGACACAAACTGACATTCTGGAACTGTATAAAAGAATGTCTGCCGACTTCAAAATCTGCTCAACGGAATTGCTGAATATGGTGGGGGATAAGAAGATGTACACGCTGGCGCAGGGGCAGTAGGTTTGTTGGTTAATAAGTTAATTGGTTAATTGGTTTATTGAGGGTTCGGGTTTTGTTTGTGGTTTGATGTTGGTTTTGCAACACTAACAACGGCGCACAACGGCTAATAGTTAAATTTTTTCTTTGCAAAAAGCTGTAGAAATATTTTTTTAATCCCCTCTTTTTTTGTCCACTTAAATCAGAGGTATGATTTTTTAAGGAAGCAATGACTAAACAAATAGTATGTCTCAAAAAAACAAAAAGCAATTTGGTATCTGGATGGATGGACATCATGCAACGATTGTTGGGAAAACAAGTGAAGAAGATGCAGTATTTACTGTGCTTGGTCATGTAGCCAATGCTGGTGCGGAACCCAACAGCAACGAGAAAAATGAACATAATGAAGAAAAAACATTACAGCATAAATTCTACAAAGAAATATTGGCGCACATGCAAAATGCAGACGAAGTACATCTGACAGGCACCGGCACCAGCCAGGAACAAATGATGCACTTTATGGCCGATACTCCTCAATATAAAAACACGATAACCACCGAAAGCACCGCCAACAAAATGAGCGATGAAAGACTGGTAGAATATATTGCCGCTAAATTTAACTAACAGTTTTTCACTAACAACCGCGTAAAACAAAAAGCCGCATAAACAATGTTTGGGCGGCTTTTTGTTTTTTCTTTTAATGTTTTATATCCAACGTGCTGAATGTTAAAACCTTCATTTTTAACATTCAATTGTCTTGTTTGCAAAAGGCCGCCTTTTATTTTTAGTGAATGAACCAACTCGTCATTGCTATACTTTTACTGCTATTCGTTTCAACCTCTTATTCTCAACACAATATCCTTTTTTTAAAACAGGGAAGCCGAACCATTTATCGTTTTTGGAAAGGGTCTATAGTGGCATTTCAGACACAAGACAAGGAGTGGCAAAAGGGTGAGATCACAAAACTAACCAACGACTCAGTTTACATAAAGCCCCGGATCGTTCGTTATTACATGATGGGTACAGATACAATCTATCTGCCTGTGGTTGGGTTTGCTGTAGCAGAAATTTATTCACTTCCCAAAAGAGGTATGTTGATTGACTACATCAATGTCCGTTTTCAAATTTCCCGTTCGGGCGGACATGTTAACTGGTTTTGGGTCAAGAGCGGGTGGATTTTTAGAACAGGTGGCATTGGCTATGCAAGTCTCAACATCATTAACGGCCTGATTGATCATAACTTTTCATTACGGGAAAGCAGAACCGCCCTTGCCATATCGGTGGCAGTGTGGGCATTTGGTGTCGTGCTACAGAAGATTTATAAACCCATATTGCCCGTTGGAAAAAAATACCACATTGAAATTCTTAAACTCAATTAGAAATTAGAGAATTAAGAGGTTTGCTTTTGTGGGTTTATTGTCTTGCCTGTGCTGTGTTAGCTTGAGACAACAAATTAATTGCTTATGAAAATAACTAAACTGCTACTTTGAATTTTTATCAATTAAAAACAAAGGTTAAGGTTTCGATTACTCAATTCGACTCCACATACTTCTTAAAATTGTTCAGGATAGCCTGCCAGCCGTCTTTTTGTAGTTCTATGGAGTTCATGTTTTCAGCTTCAAATGTTTCAACAACGGTTGTTTCATTTCCCAGTCTTGTAAACCTGACGGTCACTTTTCTGTCGTCATCAAGAGTGTATTCAATCTGTTTATTGGTTTCTACAAGAGTGTAAGTGCCGCCAAAGTCAAACCCGAAGCTGGCATCTTTTGCTTCCATTCTTGAGGTAAATCTGCCGCCTTCTCTCAGGTCGTTTTCAGCGTGGGGTGTGTGCCAGTCATCGGAGGCGTTGTTCCATTGGGTAATGAGTTGCGGCTCTGTCCAGCATTTCCAGACTTTTTCTATTGCCACAGCAATTGTAGCTTCCACAGTAATTGTCGTTTTATTTTCCATTTTTTCAATTGTTTCCATCTGCAAGCACAAGTTATACTGAAATATTGATTATCTGTTTTACGCCAATAAAATATTTTTTAAATAATTAAATATGGGTTTAAATTTAGAAACAGGAGTATTCGTCGCAGCGGAAGGTTGTCGTTAATTTAATTTTTTGAAGCTGAAAATTTGGAAGAAAACAACATACCTTTAGGAAAGGAATTAGAAATAAAGAATGATTAATTAGGAACGACATTTTAAAAAAGCCATTCAGGTTTATTTTTTAGAGTATTTAAATACTCAATCTTCTTATACATTTCTTAAACAAAAACCAATACTATTTTTTATGAAACAAACCTCATCATTATTAAAAAACCTGTCCGCTATTCTTTGCCTTTTCCAGTTCATCTTGTTTCAGGGCATTGTAAAAGGTCAGGGAGTGCCGCAGTTTTCTCACATTGTTGTGGTCATTGGCGAAAACACTGCTTCGGGTAGTGTATATGGAAATGCAAATGCCCCCTATATTAATGCACTGGCAGCAGCAGGCGCCAAATTCACCAACTCTCTTGCCATTACTCATCCGAGCCAACCTAATTACATTGACTTATATTCAGGAAATAATCAGGGAGTGGTGAACGACAACCTTGTGACTGTCAAATTTACAACAGCTAACCTGGGTGCCGAATTGATTCAGGCGGGTAAAACATACACCACCTTTTCAGACGGATTGCCATCGGTTGGTTTTGACGGGGCGACCAGCGGAAAGTATGCACGAAAACACAACCCTGCCGCTAACTGGATGGGGAGCGGAGTGAACCAAATTCCAGTAACGACCAATCAACCATTTACTGCTTTTCCGGCAAATTTCAACACTCTTCCCAGTGTGAGCTTTGTTGTTCCTGACCTTTGCCACGATGGGCATGATGTCTGTGCTCCCATCAGTAATTCAGTAAAGCAATACGACACCTGGATCCAGCAAAACTTAGATGCTTACAAGCAATGGTGCATCAACAATAATTCTTTGCTTATAGTCACCTACGACGAAGATGATAACACCGTTGTGAACAAAATTGCTACCGTGTTTTATGGTGCACATGTGGCAACAGGTTCTTACGCACAAACCATTAATCACTACAGCGTTTTAAGAACGATGGAAGATGCATTCAGCCTGCCTTCTCATGCCGGTGCGGCATCAACAGCAACACCTATTGATTATGTTTGGATAATCCCTGCACTCACCGCTACCGCAGCTAACAACGGGTCCGCATGTTCGGGCACCACAATCAATTTATCTGTAACTGCTGCAGGTGGCATTTCACCTTATACTTACACATGGACAGGACCAAATGGATTTACCAGTACGGTGCAAAATCCTCCTATTACCAATGTCGGTTCTGTAAATGGTGGCACATACACAGTTGTTGTAAAAGATGCACAGTCGCCACAAGCATCGGTCACAGTGACCACCGCTGTGGTTGTCAAAAATACCCCCACTGCTTCCATTACCCCTGTGGGGCCCACAACAGTTTGCTCCAACAACACACCTATTGTTTTAACTGCGGTTACAAACGCAGTTGCTCCTATCTATGAATGGAGGAAAAGAGGAGTTGCTATTTTACCTGAACAAACGGGTTCTAAACTGTTTGTGACTGGCAGTGGAAGCTACACAGTTTTGGTGACAGACAATGGTTGTGCCAGGCTGTCGGCAGGATCTGTAGTAACAGTGAAACAAAGTACCGGCAGCACATTGGACACTGCTGTGTGTGGTTCCTCGTTCACCTGGAACGGTACTACGTATTTTGCATCAGGCATTTACACAAAAACATTTACCAATGCAGTTGGTTGCGATTCAATTGCTACTTTGCAGTTGCGCTTTTCAAAAATTATCAGCAAATTTACCAAGTCGGACAGCATTTGTTTTGTCGCCACAACAGGCTTTGTTTCTGTGACAGCTTTGGGGGGCATTCCACCTTATTCTTACAAATTAGGAACTACGGGAACTTACCAGTCTTCGGGTTTGTTTACCGGGCTGAAAGCGGGTAACTATAGGGTCTATATTATGGATTCAATTGGCTGCACCACGTTTACATCTTACATGCTCATCAGCCAATATCCCAAGATCACTTCTACATTTACCAAAACCGATGCATCGTGCTATGGCAGTGCAACAGGCTCAATCACAGTGAACGCTGCCAATGGTTTTCCGCCTTACACTTTCAGGCTGGGAACAACAGGTGCTTTTGGCTCAGCGAACACATTTAACAACCTGGTTGGTGGCAGCTATCGTGTGTATATCATGGATGCCAAAAATTGCCAGATGCCAACAGCGACCATTGTTGTCGGACAGCCGATTGCGGTGAGTGCAACTTACAGTACCATTAGTGCAGCCTGCTATGGCACAGCTACCGCATCGCTGACTGTGAGTGGAACCAATGGTGTGGCGCCTTACAAATATAGGCTGGGAACAGCAGGTGTGTTTAGCATGACAAATACTTTTAGCAACATCAAGGGGGCTACTTACAAAGTTTACATACAAGATGCCCATGGATGTATCGGCAGCATAGCGGCTGTGGTACCACAACCTGCGGCCATCACGCTGTCATTTAGCAAGGTAGATATTGGTTGCACAAGCCCGGGTTCTATCACTGTCATTAAAACAGGCGGTCCATCAAATCCACCTTATCAATATAAGCTGAACACAACGGCTTATGGAACTAACAGCACATTTAGCGTGTCCACTGCGGGCAATTATTATGGATATATCAAAGATTCGTTGGGATGCCTTGCCCGCACATCTGTCATTGCTATGCCGGCACCCACGGGTTGCAGAAATGTTGCTAAAACAATTGTTGGCGATGAAAACAAAGCGTCCTCTTTGAAGGTTTCATTGTCGCCTAACCCAAGCACTGATAACTTTACCCTGATTGCGCATAGCAAGAGCGCAAAAC
>JAYTGA010000101.1:0-8217 GCA_043733905.1 Segetibacter sp. | reverse complement strand
ACATTATTCTAACAAACCGCCGTATGCCGAACGGCACGTACGGTGGTGTGAGAGGACAGGTAGCGAACTAATCGCTACCTTCCTACTCGATTTTGTTTTTCCGATAGCTGTTGGGCGGATTGTTTTACATTTTTGAAATGAGTTTGGCCAGATACGAATTCGTTGTTGGCAGAATTTACCTTAAATTTCATAATTGGCTTTTCTAAAAAATGGATTTAACAAACAACTTTTAAAAATTTGGTCAGCGGAAACGTTACCGGTATCGTAACCGAACAAAGCCAACACCTGCCCCCCGGCAAAATCTGAAGGTTAACTTTATGATATTTGTCATGAAACGAACGAAAAGTTAAATTTCGTTTTCCGGAGATATTGAAAAGCTTTAAGTCTTTAACAAGTGCAGATTTGTGGGATATTCACCAAGAGGCAAAGCCACGGCCATAAGGGGTTATTCTATAAAAACTAAAATTGATTAGGATTGGTTAATAGCTATGCAAGTGTTGTTTTCTGGTGTTGGTTTCTTTTCATCAACAGCTTTTTTAATTATACTATTAGTTGCAGGTAACGATCTGTAAAAAGGTCTTTCATCAAACGCAACTGCGTTGGGATAAATAATATCATTTGAAAAAAATATTTTTATGCTGTTCACCCAACCATAGTTGTTTTATTAACCACTATTAAAATGAAGATCTTGCTTCACCAGATTATTTGGAAAATGTAAATCATTTAATACAGCAGTGCATCGCTGGGGACAGGCGTTCCCAAAGGCTGTTGTATGAAATGTTTGTAGCAAAAATGTTTGCCGTGAGTTTGCGATATTCTAAAAACAAAGAAGAAGCGGAAGAGATTGTGCAGGAAGGTTTTATGCAGGTGTTTCGATCACTCAAAAGTTTTAAAAATGAAGGTTCTTTTGAGGGCTGGATAAGAAAAATAATAGTCCATTGCGCCTTGCAGCATTATCGAAGCAAATCAAAAATGTCTCCTGTCATCAGCATTGATCATTCTACATTTATTGAAGCTGGCACCAATGAATATATTCTATCTGCTCTTGGCAAAAAAGAGTTGCTGGCAATGGTGCAATCGCTGCCACCGGCATACAGGATGGTGTTTAACCTCTATGTTTTTGAAGGAATGAAACACAAGGAAATTGCAGACTGCCTGGGCATTAGCGAAGGCACTTCCAAATCTAATTTTTTTGATGCAAAAGTTATTTTACAAAAGAAAATAACCAACAGTTTGAAAGTAGCTAAACCATATTGAAAATGGATGAAAATTTAAACCATATTGAGGATTTGTTTAAAAACGCTTTGGACGACAATGAGGAGCTTCCCGACAATAAACTGTGGAAAGACATTGAGCAATCATTGGACAAAACGGAGGTGGGCATTTTAACCAATAAATACCGGCAGCTAAAAAAACTGGTTGTGTTGCTGGTGTTGATGATTGCAGGCTTTTCCGTGTATGAATGGAGCAAAATAAGCCACGAAAATGCGATTGGCAATCATGAAGAAGCAGTCAATAAGAACTTTTCAAATGCAGCAGGTAAAACCTTGCAGAACGAAAGCAAAGAATTGCCTGGCAGCAAAACCGTGAAAGGCTTCAACAGCGATAGTAATGCAGGGTTAAAGAATAAAAATGAGGAAGTTTTGAATGATAAAAGTGGAGAAAATATAAAGACGAATGATACAGAAAATGCAACAAGCAAAGCCAGTCAATCCTACACTAATAAAGTTGATCATTCTTTGAGCAGCAAAGAAGGTGAACCTTTAACCGGCAAAAATGAAGATGCAAAAAAGGTGGAGCAAAACACTGCTGATAATGATGTGAAATCCAAGTCGCAAGCCAATATAAAATCTAAGAAAGATGGGCAAAACAGCACTGTTGGTCATGCCAATAGCAGTATAAACTTACCTGCCTTTAAACAACTAAAAAACAGTTCCATTACTTCAATAAACAGGGTTGCAGCATCAACTGATTTCAACATTCAATTGAATAGTCGTAAAAAGACAACAACCATGAACCGCAGCCTGAAATCTAATCACTCAATCAACTCTGAAACCCTTGCCAATACTGTACATTCCCCTGCATACCCAATGCCTGTGACTGTGAGTGAGTTCAGACAACCATTCAGTGCTTATCCCCGGGTTTTGTCATCTTCCAACATCAGCAAAATCAGCTTGCTCAACAGCCCTGGAACACATGTAAAAAACAAAGTAAAACTGCACAATAAAAACGGTTCGCCATTCTCACTTGTCCTTTTCTTTTCTCCCGATGTTGATTATTATCGGCTTGAAGATGATAAGAAAGACAGGCGGGAACGATTTGACGATGCCAGGGAAACAGACAGGAATGAAAGCCATCAATTTTCGTCAACAGCAGGATTGTTGCTCAACTATAAACTAAACAACCGTTGGAGCTTGCAATCTGGACTTACTTATTCCAACATCAACATTACTTTAGACCCTAAAACGGTGTATGCACAGGCCAATCAATCAGGTGACATTCAATACCTTTTCAACACCTCTTCTGGTTCTGCTTATTTTTCTCCTTCGTTTAGCAGTCACCCTGCGGTCGGCGATTCTTTATACACGGCCACATCCACCCACAGGCTGAGTTATTTGGGCATACCTGCCATTGCCAAATACAGTATTGCAAAAGGTAAATTTCTTTTTAATGCAGGTGCAGGTGTATCTGTCAATTTTTTATTACAGGGAAAAATTAAAACAGAAGTAGAAAATGGCTCAAACAAAGAAACCCAGGTCATCAACAACCTGGAGGGGCTTAAAAATATGTACCTGGGCGGCATAGCCACTGCCGGTGTCAATTACCAGGTGAGCCATCAAATAGCCCTTGTGTTTGAGCCGAGCTGGCGGTTTCCGCTCAATGCAATTAACAAGGATGCGATTGTAAAATCTTACCCGTTTTCATTTGGCCTTGTGACAGGTGTGCGGCTGGGAATAAAATAATTTTTTTAAACCGCACCCAACCTTTGTGAATACTGCTGCAACTAATTAATCGAACAATCAGCTTCGTCTTTTTTTGGCGGTTGTTTAGAAACTGTTTAAAAATAATTGAAACGGTTCTCCCGGTATTCTCTGTGTTGCCTTTTCTCATGAATTCTCTGTGGTAAAGACAAGTATTTTAACCACAGAGAAATACCAAGAGAAAAGAAAGGAGTTGCACAGAGAAACAATAAATAATCAATACTAATAACTTTAAACAGCTTCTTATCAAAAAATTTTTCTTTTACATCTTGAAACCCTTTCCAGCGAAGGGGTTCAATGAACATCATTTTAAAAAACGAGCCCCAAAGGAATTTAAAAAACAACTGAAAACTTTTATGGTGATGCGGAAAAAGCTTTTAATTGTGTGCAGCTTAATATCAATGGTGATTGTATTGGTCAATTGTACAAAAAAAGACCAGGCGGCAGCCACCGGTTTCAGTGCTTTGCCACTCGCCATCACCACTCCTGCAGACAATGTACAAAGCCCTGAAAAAGTTACTTTGGGAAGAATGTTGTTTTTTGACCCGGTGCTGTCGGGCAACAATGACATTGCCTGCGCCACCTGCCACCATCCTTCGCTGGGCTTTGCCGATGCGCTTGATTTGTCAATTGGTGTAAACGGGCAGGGGCTTGGTTCGACAAGACATTTCATTTCGCCCAACAATATTCCATTTGCGAAGCGAAATGCCCTGTCCATCATCAATACAGCGTTCAACGGCATCACGGCAGGTGGCACCAGCGACCCTGCCAATGCGGCCATGTTCTTTGACAACCGCACTCACAGCCTTGAGTTGCAGAGCCTGGAACCAATCAAGACAATGGAAGAAATGCGTGGCACTGCTATTTCGCCTGCCAATATTTTAGACACGGTCATGTTGCGTTTGCAGCGCATCCCACAATACGTCCGGCTTTTTACCAATGCTTTTGGCGCAGCCAATACCATTACGACCGATAACATGGCAAAGGCGATTGCCGCTTATGAGCGAACCATTGTGTCCAACCAATCGCCCTATGACAGGTATGTGAGGGGCGACCAGTCGGCCATGACATCAACACAGATTAGCGGCATGAACCTGTTTGCATCCAATGGCTGCACCAACTGCCACAGCGGCTCCATGTTTTCAGACTATGCGCTGCATATACTATCGGTGCCGGACAATGCAAAGCGGCCAGGTGACAATGGCGCAGGCGGCACCTATGCCTTCCGCACACCCAGCCTCCGCAATCTTGCCCTCACAGCACCTTACATGCACAGCGGCGCATTCAGCAACCTAAACGATGTGCTTGATTTTTATGACCAGGTAGGCGAAGGCCGTTCGCAAAATGCACATGTAGGCGGCGGGCAGTTGGATAGCAAGCTGCAACGAATAAACAGGGGCGACAAAGATGCCATTATCCAGTTTTTGAATGCGCTGAACGATGGCAGTTTCGATAAAACAATTCCTGCATCGGTGCCAAGCGGTTTGTACCCGGCGGGTAAAATTGCTTAACAGGAAAAGAAGTTTTGTTTATGGTAAAAGGACCTCTTCGGCTGCACGTTGTCAGGTAAAGGAGAGGTTCCTTTTTTATTCACTGCTAAAATTTAAAATCATGAATATTTCATCCTTCTTCAAAGTGCTGATGTCATCTGTGATTGTGTTATGCTCCAACAAATATTACATGAACATGGGTGTTTTGTAAATCAAATAACGACCCTAAAACCTTGTCACCATGAAAACCAGGACACTCATAGCCGGTTTTTGTTTTTGCTTTTTTAGTTCGGGGGCGCTAACCGCACAGGTGCTTGAAACAGAAGAATCGAAGCCGCTGCTGCCCCGCCAGTTTGCCATTGGCACCGGCCTGGAGTTTCAAACCTCGAAAGAAGGAACAGAAACCGCCTTACCTCTGGCAATTGAGTATGGCCTTTCAAAGAAATTTACATTATTGGTGGAGCCGGTAGGCTTTGCCAGCATACATCCGACCACAGGAGCGAGGGCAAAAGGAATTGGTGATTTGGAACTGACTTTGTTTTATCAGTTGGTTTCAGAGTTCAGGTTCCTGCCTTCTATTTCCGTATCGGCAGAAGTAAAAATTCCTACTGCAAAAAACAGTCTGATTGGCACCGGCAAAGCCGATTATACGCCCTACCTCATCATGTCTAAAACAAACGGCAGGTTTTTTACCAGCCTCAATCTTAGTTATACCTTTTTGGGCAAACCCGCAGGCACAGATGCAGGCAACCTTTTCAACTATGCCCTGGGAACCATTTATACACTGTCGCCCAAAAGCATTGTGTATGGCGAAGTGTATGGAAACACATCGGCACTGGGCGGCGCCGATGCACCCGAAGGGACTGTGACCACCACCGGCGACCTGAAAACAACCGAACTGTCAGGCGGTGAAAATGTAGCAGCGATTGGATATGGCTATCATCTTCACAACAACCTGCTCATCTCTTTTGGGGTCAGCTACGACAACAACAATGCATTCCTTTTTCGCCCCGGCATAGAATGGAAGTTTGGCGGGAAGAAATAAACTATACTGCACAAGGCATAAAACAGTGAGTAGATTATGGAACACAGCTTGTCCCGATTTTTCTTCGGGAGATGACACTGATTGGACGGATTGAAAACGGATTTTAAATTAAAATGAGCGGAGTAAAAACGGATTTTTTTCCTGCACCGCAGAAAGGGGTTCACTAATTTACCCCTTGTGAAGTATAAACATGTAAAACAAGCACAAACATTTTCACACAATAATAAACGCAACATTTCTAAAAATTAAAATCATGAAAAAAATCTCTTTTCTTCTTTTTTTTGTCGCCATGGCTGCAACACAATCCTGCCAAAAGCACGATGATGCACCTAAAAATGTGGTCATCAATGCAACTTTGGCTTCAGGTGCCGATTATCGCCTCAATTTGCTGCAATATGGCAAAACCGGCTCGTCTGCCACCATTGTACAGCAGGCAGGCAAAGCAGCAGTGAGTGAAGTGATTGCCGACTCATTGATCTATCACTACCAGGCAGCCACCAAAACAAGTCTCACGGACCAGGTGATATTGAAAGTGACTGAACCACGCTGTGGTAATGGCGCAGACAGTACTGGTGGCAGAAAAAATGACAACGATGATGTAACGAATATCACCATCAACTTTGTTGTAAAATGATGTGAATGGACAGGATCGCTTTTATCCTGGTTTAAATTCTGTTTTAAATCCCCCGTGCCTTTTATGAATTGGCTGTCCAAAAAATGGGCAGCCAATTATTTTTATCTGCGTACCTTCCTGATGGTGGATGAAGGTTGTTTATTTTGGGTGTCTTTACTTTGCTGATTTAGATGCTCTTTAGACCTCATGGAGGACAATGGCGAATGCTATTTTTACCACGGAGAATACAGGAGAAAAGGCAATTTGGAGAAATGCAGGGAGAGCGATTTTTATGGTTCTCCGTTTCACTTCTTTTTTTCCTCTTGTTGTTCTCTGGGTTGAGTCTTTTTTACCACAGAGAATACAGGAGAAAAGGCAATTTGGAGAAATGCAGGGAGAGCGATTTTTATTATTTTGAAACAGGGCTTTTGCCAAGGGAGACCTAATCCCAACCCTTCTCTACGCCAAGGGCGCACAGGCAAGAGAAGGGCAAGCAGGAAAAGGGGGCAAGAAGTAGAACGCCCCATATGCAACAACTGTGAGTGATGAGGCAAGCAATCAGGAGCTTATATTTTTTAAGAGTTGGACTTAATGATTCAGGTTATGATTACTTTAGCCATTCATTTTTAAAACAAAAAAAATTATGACAACGCAAGAAGTAGCCAACCAATATGTTGAGTTGGGAAAACAAGGAAAATGGATGGAGATACAAGGCGAATTGTATAGCCAGGATGTTGTTTGCATGGAGCCGGAACATGCTGCTGCAATGGGACTACCAACGCTTACCAAAGGATTAGATGCAGTAAAAGCAAAAGGAGCAGCATGGGGCGAAGGCATTGAAGAAATGCACGGTGGCTACTGTAGTGAGCCGGTTGTAGCAGGCAATTTTTTTACTGTCGCTATGGGATTTGATGCAACTTTTAAAGGAGCAGGTCGTAGAAAAATGGATGAAATTGCTGTTTTTGGTGTAAAAGATGGGAAGATTGTTTCCGAGCAATTCTTTTATTAAACAAACCACGATAAAACAAACGTAGAAACGTCAATCACGGGTTCAAATTGAAGGGTTTTAATTTTTAAAATGACCACTTTTGAATAGCATGGCCCTTTAGGGCGATGAAAAAAAAGGGGTTATTTTATATTGGCTTTAGCCAAAGTATTTATTTCGGCTAAAGCCAATAAAAGCGTACCATCATTCTTAATCCCTGCCCTAAAAGGCAAGAATGGCGGATGATTGTTGGTCATAAGACCAACAATGGCGAAATGGAGATTCATTTACGATTTGTTTTCTTCCAACTCCGGCGGAGTTGATTATTTGTAGAAAGGTCGTTTCATCATAATAATTAAGAACCACCGTGGAGTTCAACATTATCCATAAAATTGAAAAGGTATTTATCATTGTATTCCACCTCAAATTTTCTCAATAAGCCAATATATTCATCTCTGAAGGTTTGCTTACTGTGATGGACTTCCTGATTGGCAATGTACTTGAATACTTTATCAATATGAGAACGACTATAAGAGAATGCACCATATCCTTCTTGCCAACTAAATTTTCCTTTAACTAAATTTTTATTATTGACCCACAAACTGCTTGCTACTTTAATATCCTTCACTAAATCAGGAATGGATGTAGTAGGGTTGTAGCCTGTAAAAATGTGGACATGGTCACTTACACCATTAATTGCAAGCAATTTGCTATTGTTATTCTGGACGATTGATGTCATGTATTTATACAGTTCGTCCTTCCAGGATTTACTTATTAAGCTCTCCCTGCCTTTAACGGCCATAACAAATTGGATGTAAAGTTGGGTATAAGTATTGGCCATTTGATTTAATTGTAGGTTGTAAATAAGTTTGAATTTTTATTCAAATCCTAAAATCGAAAATATCGAATATTTTCTTGTAATGCCTGTTCCGAAGTTTTTTGATTGATAATGTTGCGGTTTAGGTTGAACTCCGCTGGAGTTCTTTACGAGTTATGTTGGTGTGTTTCTACAAATATTTATCTCCTAACGGAGAAGATTACGTTTTGTTTCTTGAAATTTATCTCTTAAGAAAGAATACAAATATTTATCTCCTACGGAGAAT
>JAYTGA010000100.1:0-15534 GCA_043733905.1 Segetibacter sp. | reverse complement strand
ACAAATCTCTCGGAGATGGTTTCTGAAAAAAACATTGTCAAAGGTTGCAGTTGGAAAAATAAAGATTGCAAGTCAGATCTGAATACAACATTTGAAAGTAAATCGCCTGCTGATTGGATAACATTTCGTTGCGTTTGTGAGGTGGAGGATTAATGAGTCATAAAATGATCCTCAATATGGGTAGGACCGACTAATGAATTTCCTTCTTTTTTCTGAGTTGCTAAACACTTCGTGTAAACTATACCGACATAACAGACCGTTCCTGATAATTCTTTGAATTTAGTTGCATGAAAGATGAAACCATCATTTTACTTTCAGCGAATCAAGTTCCTGCTTTGATACGGTGGGTGGCATCTGGTTGTGGTTGATTTTATAGATCACCAGTTTAGCTACTTTCATGGCATCCGATTTCTTTCGAAAGCCTTTATTGCCGGGCATACCGGGTTTGGATGGCTGATGAACGAGCTTTTTGCCATGATCCAATATGTCATAGCCAAACGTATTTCCTTCCGCTGGAATGATCTGGTAGCTCAATACCATGTTATTAGATGTATTTGACTGCGCTGCTTTTGAGGATTTGGCGGTCTTTGCAGAGTGATGGGTTTGTGACACCGCCTTTAATTGAAAGCATAAAAGAAAGATGAAAATAGTAGCTGCAACATATTTCTTTTGATTGAAAAAACGGGAGAGGGTAACAGATTGTTGTGAATTCATAAGAAAAGGTTTTGCAGAAAAGCAAGTAAGAAATCATGCAGTTTGCTTTTCTTTTTTTATGGAAAAACTATATTGAAACACCCTGTTATTTTTTATAACAGGGTGTCTATTATAAAGATCTAAGCACTATCCAAGTTTTGCTTTCAGGTTTTGATCTAGCGCATCCAAAAATTCTTCTGTGTAAAGATAGTCTGTCCCATGCTCTACTTTTGGCTTTATAGTAATGGCAAGGTCTTTCGTCATTTTGCCGCTTTCAACGGTCTCAATACAAACCTGCTCAAGTGTGTGGCAGAAGTTGATAAGTTCCTGGTTGTTGTCCAGTTTGCCACGAAACTCCAGCCCACGTGTCCATGCAAAAATGGAGGCGATGGGGTTGGTACTTGTTGGTTTCCCTTTTTGGTGTTCGCGGTAGTGGCGGGTCACGGTGCCGTGGGCGGCTTCGGCTTCCATCACAGTTCCGTCTGGAGTAACTAATGTGGAGGTCATTAAACCTAAAGAACCAAAACCTTGGGCAACTGTGTCGCTTTGCACATCACCATCATAGTTTTTACAGGCCCATACAAAGTTGCCATTCCATTTCAAAGCACTGGCGACCATGTCGTCTATCAGGCGGTGTTCGTAGGTAATGCCTGCCTCTGCATAAGAAGCCTTAAATTCATTTTGATAAACCTCTTCAAAAATGTCTTTAAAACGTCCATCGTATTTTTTGAGGATCGTATTTTTTGTAGAAAGATAAAGCGGCCATTTCTTCTGCAATGCAGTGTTGAAGCAGCTTCTGGCAAAACCATAAATGCTTTCGTCTGTGTTATACATAGCCAGTGCCACACCATCGCCTTTAAAGTTGTAAACTTCATGTTCTATTACTTTTCCGTCTTCACCTTCAAACTTGATGGTTAGTTTTCCTTTGCCTTTGGTCACAAAATCTGTTGCCCTGTATTGATCGCCGAAGGCGTGACGGCCTATGCAGATTGGTGCCGTCCAGTTGGGAACAAGCCGGGGAACATTGCTCATCACAATCGGCTCACGGAAGACTGTGCCGTCAAGTATGTTCCTGATAGTGCCGTTGGGCGATTTCCACATTTGTTTCAGTCCAAATTCTTTCACTCTTTCTTCGTCCGGGGTAATGGTGGCGCACTTGATGCCGACACCATATTGCTTAATAGCATTGGCAGCATCAATCGTTACCTGGTCGTTGGTTTCATCGCGATATTCTATGCCGAGGTCATAATATTTTATGTCGAGGTCAAGGTATGGAAGTATCAGTTTGTCCTTAATGAATTTCCAGATAATGCGGGTCATTTCGTCGCCATCCAGTTCTACAACAGGGTTGGCTACTTTAATTTTTTCAGACATGATTTTATTGATTTTTTGTTACTAAAAAAGTCTGCAAATGTAATTGGTTTCAGAGTTTTTGTTTCCGTCAATTTTGTTCAAAACAAGATGAGATGAATCAAGTATTTTTAGATAGCTTATAGCAATCAATCCATTTTCATTTCCAAGACCAAAAATCCTTTCACTCAGCAGACCTTTCCTGTCTTTTAGAAAAGCCGATCTGTAGCTAAGGAGGTCCGACTTGTAGTTCAGGAAACCTCTCCTATAAATCAGGAAAGGCGTCCTGTAATTGGAGACACATTGTATTTTTTTCTGCCATTACTGGCAAATGCAAAAAATGTCAATATTGAACAGCTAATGTCTCTCAGCCTAACCCATTCTTTTCCTCTCTTTGTCTTTTTCTTCAGTTAAAATGTTTATTTCATCCCACAAATACAACAGAAAAGACAAAAGCCGGAATAGGAAGAAGCATTTTAATTACAGACGTCAGGCAAAACTACACCCAAATTATCTTTATGTGATAGGAATATCGGAACACAGGGCTGGCATTTAGTGCCGAAAGGGAAATCCTACTCTTGATTAGCATTCTTAATTCTAAACAAAGATTCCTTACCACACCTTCTTCGCACCTCATTCATAACTCCTTCGCTTCTCCTTCGCCTTTTTATTTCAATTTTTCTAGGGCAAAATAACCTTTCCGATTATTTTTTTTCGGCCAGCCGGAGCGAATAAAAAGTGAAGGAAACAAGAGTAAGAACCACAAGCACAAAACATCATTGGCATTCAGCTATCGGTGGACTTGAATTCTTCTTCTGAAAAAATGAACACCCCCAGTGTACTGCAAACCTTTTTTAAGCATATCATTTTGCTTCATGCATCTATACGGAATATGGCCGGAAAAAAATGGGTAACAAAGAATGTTAGCATTGGGAGTCAATGGTATAATATCGAAAAAATAATATTGCAGATACAAAGTTTTTAGTGTAATTTTCATTTTTATTATCATTTTCTCCCCCGTTAAGATAATATTTTGTGACCGGTTGTTTAATAACCGATTAACCTACAATAGCAGCAAAACCTGCCTGTTATGTAATGAAGGCTTATTGCCAAAAAGTTTTTTTTTGATTGGTAAAATGAGATGAGGATGAGTAAAGCATCAAATCATGTCCAACAATTTACTGTGAAAACAAATAGGTGGATGCTTTTTATAAAAAACAACAATGAATAAATCTACAATATTGTCAACTTGTTTATCTACTTGCAAAACGCTCTTTTGCAACCGTAAGAAAAAAGGAGAGGCTTTCAAAGAAAGACCTCCCCCTCTGAAACCTTTTTAAACGTGCATCTTTTGCCTAACCGGACTGTTTAGCCCACAGTCCAATGCTGTTAAGCCAGTTTGCACATTTTCAGGTAACATATAACTTTTCAAAGGTAAAAAAATGATACCGTTTGTAAGAATATTGCTTAGTCCTATGTTTATGACATAAACTACTTGCAGCGGCTTATCATTTTTTTATCCAAACAAATTATTTATGAAAAAATTATTTATCCTTATACTTTTTTTGGTGCAATTTAAAATAATGCATGCACAGATTTCATCAGGCGATATAACAAACACAAGCGGATATCACCTGGAAGTAACAGAAAGTTCATCTACAATTGAAAGCGATGCAGATTTTGTTTACACTGTTAATTTTGTTTTTCCTGTAACGCAGGGCGAAACTGGAAGCAACTTCAATATTGTACTTAATTATGACCCCCGGTTGGATATCATACTTTTAGATCACCCACTTTCTTACACTCCAGTAAGCGGAGGTAGTTCGTTTACCCCCGTGTTTGGTTACCTTGCTCAAGGGCAGTTGCAAATGACTATTGCCAGTACAGAAGCCACTACACCTGGAACTGTTTTTGGTCAGTTTACTTTAAAAACACGTATGAGGCCACACAATGCCTGTGCAAATGATACACTAAGATCTTTTGCTGTGTTGAATTATTTTCACGGAACCCCTTCTATTTCAGGTAGCCTTACAACTAATACACCCAATACCATTGTTCAGTCTATTGTTCAGATCACCAATCCCTGGACCATAACCAAAGGTTGCAACAATGCACCAATTAATGGATTAGGCAACTGCTCCCATTACCTGCTTACGGGGAACGTTATGAGATACAGGGTAGATATACAATTACATGACCCGAATCATACCAGGGGCAGCCAGGATTTGAATGTTAACACCATTCTTGACCAGCCAAGCATTGCAGGTGTGTTTACCATGATACCAAACAGCGCTCTCCATCAGGGTGATGTGCCAAATTATCCGTCTGGTATCAGTATTACCAACAGTGGGCAAATCAATGTTCCAAGTGGTTTACTGGATGCCACCAACCTGCAACACTACACCATCAATTTTACGTTAACGATTCCGCTGGCCACGCCGTTGGGTTGTGTTGAAAACGTTGCTACAATTCATGCCACCACACCTTGTGGTGATTCTGCCATTTTGCCTTCGCTCATATCTAGAGTTGAACGGGTAGATACTATTCCAGAAAGCCTGGTCATTACCAAATGGGCAGACATGCACGGCAACCTACCCGGCTGCACGGGTACTTATGTTATCACAATTCGTAATGCTGTTGGCAATGGCTCATTAAATTATGATTTGTGGGACATTATGCCCGACTGTATTCTTACTTCTTCTATTGGCGCCACTACACCTGTCAGTGGGCTTAATATTGCAAAACCTTCTCAATTTAGGTATCACATGTGGGGTACCGTTCCTGCACCTACAGGTAATGTACCAGAAACTTATACTTATAGGATTGATTTTACTATTGGGCCGGCTTGTCAGGGTATTGTAACCAACGAAATATGGACTACACCTGATCCTGTTATTCCGCCTGGTCCGGGGGATTTTGTGACCTCTTATCCGATTATAGTACTAAGAGATACCACATTACCTTGCCTTGAAAAATCTATTTGCGGAGTACCAGGCGACACCGCCGGACAAACGATCAGGTTTAGATTGCGTGTCCAAAACTTTGGCAGACGCCCTTTGCTAAACTGGCATATTAAGGACAACCTGCACAGCATAGGTCTGGAATATGCAGGAGGCGAAAGTTACTACTGGACAGACACCCGCCCATTTGTTGATACCGTCTGCGGTGCGCCTCCAAATTCCCACGATTGGGCAGGCATGGTTACCCCACACTGGAACCAGCTAACTGGAATTATCACCTACGACATTAACACCATGTCGCCGCAATGCGATACCAACAGCCTATACGAAGGATACCTGAATATTGGTTGTAACAAAGGAGGTACCCGGCTGCCGTCGTTTTACATTGAATTTAATGCAACAATTATGGACACTGCCGCCATTGGTGTGGCACAGAACTGTGCTAATCTTACAAACGACTCTACCTGGAATGTAATATCATGTGTACCTTTTAATGTAAGGGGACTTACCACCTATAGCATGGACAAGGCAGTGAGCCTGAACGGTGGAGAAAGTTTTGAGCAAAGTGCCACGGTACACCCAGGGCAGGCCATACAATATCGCCTGCACGCCAGCAGCAGCGGCGCACCTGTAAGAACGCCTTTTTTCATAGATCTTTTGCCAAAGAACAGAGGACATATTGCACCTTTGCCTTCAACGCTAATAAATGATCGTTACCTTACGCAGCCTGCAGACAGGGGAAGTACATTAAATGTGAATTATATTAGTCTGGCGAGTAGTATACCGGTTTTTACTTCTTTTACTTGGACGAACAGCTTAGATTTGAATTTACAAAATGATTTTGGTGCTTCTGCAAATTTTGGAGTTAATAATGCAAATTGGGGAACAACTGCTCCTCCTGCTTTAAAAAATATCAGGATTGATTACTCGTCTTTATCCTCAGCACAAGATTTAACTTACATTTTTAACGCAAGAATTGATTCATTCGGCTCTGGACATGCCTGCAATACTTTTGGTTTTGATGCTTACAAGAAAGTAATGCAAAATTTTGTACCCGTATTGCAATTGCAATTGCCGCTGGAATCATCGCCTGTCTGTGTTGACATTCCAAAGGACAGTACCCCTTGTTGTTATAACGATTCTGTGATCATTCCCCATAAAGTTTGTAGCAACACCGCTGCCTTGTTTTGTGCATTCGACACTTGCGGCCACATCTCCTATCACTGGAATTTTGGCGACAGCTCATCATCAACCGGTAAATGCATCACACATTCGTATGTTAACCCGGGCAATTATACAGTCACTGTTACATGGCAGGTTTGCGACAGCAGTTTTACGCGGTCAGATACTGTTGTTGTCCAAAATTGTAATCCTGCCTGTTGCTGCCGTCTTGATTCGTTTATAATACCTAAACAAGTATGTACAGGCTTTGCTGCACAGTTTTGTGTGGCCGACCACTGCGACCGACCTATTTCCTATACCTGGGATTTTGGCGATAATACCAGCCCCGTGACCACCACAGGCAAGTGTATCAGTCATACCTACGCACAAATAGGGGTTGATTCTCTCAGGGTTACCTGGACAGATTGCGCAGGCGAACAAACCAAAGTACTTTATATAGAAGCCATGGAATGTCGCCCATGCGATATTGACCCAGTCATCAGCATTGACAGCGTGGAGACAACTTGTCCACTTGTTTACTTTCATGCAACTCCAGTTCAAAACAATCTGATGTATGTGTGGGATTTTGGTGATGGCAGTTTTGGTACCGGGCAGGCACCAACCCATTATTATGGCCCGGGTAGCTACATGGTCACCCTCTTTATTTACAGCATAGACCCCAACGACGGGGGATTGTGCAAATGCAAAGTAAAGACAGATTTGGAAGTGCATGTACCCAACTGCGGTCAAGGTTTTCCCAACAAAGGAAGTTTACTGGTAAAAGGCAAAATGGCATCATCAATCCCTATTAATCGGGATAATGGGAATGAGATCTTAACCGCTACTCCCAACCCTTTTAGCCATACTTTATCGGTTCAGTTCAAAACTAATAATTTGGCAAAAGCAGCTTATACACTGTCTTTGCTAAACGCCAACGGAAGCAGCATAATGAGTAAATCCATTGTGCCAAACACAACCATTGCGTTAAATACCGAAAACTATGCAGCAGGTACCTACCTGCTTACACTGCGTAGTCGTGACGGAACTGTTAGCACTATGCGTGTTGTAAAAATTAATCATTAATCATCTATCAGAAAGCTATTGCAGTTAATTTGCAATAGCTTTCTTTTTTACCTAAAACTCAATATTATGTACCGTAATTTTTTACTCTTAATTACTTTTACTTTTTTATTTTTATCAAATATTTTTAGCCAATCAATTACTTTACTTGATAGCACATTTGCTTTAAATGATGGAGCTTTGACTCCTTTGGATATAATTTATGACTATTGCTACAGTCAAACTATCTGGAGGCAAAACAACATACAAGGTAGTGGAACTGTCACGGGTTTAAAATATTACTTTGCCGGTACAAGCTTTGGGAATTCTGATTCTCTTTTAATTTATTTAGGAAACACTTCCTGGGATTATTTTGATGAGAATGCAGGCAAACGCCTTATCCCGTTACGAAGAATGCGTAAAGTTTTTTTGGGTAAAGTGACATATACTACACTTCCGGGAACTATTAATATTAGCTTGGATACTCCATTTATTTATAATAGCGATAGCAATCTGGTAGTAGCTGTTTGCGATGTAAAACCTGGCAATGATTTTCCTGTAAATAACAAAGCTTTTTTTGGTTATGGAAATGATTTGTTTGGAAGTGGCTTATCCGCTTATGTTACCAGTTCATTGGTTGATTTGAATCCAATGGATCCGGCAGTGGTAGAACAAAACCCTAATAATTATTTGGGTGGACATGCTGGGGTTGCAAAAATTACCCTTGTGGGTCTTACATCTTTTCTTTGCCACTCTCCACGACAAGTATATTTCAGCAATATTACACACAATAATGCAAAAGTTATTTGGTCGCCACCGCTTTTAACTTCTCCATCTTTTTACGATATTTATTACAGTCCAGACAGAAATAAGCCTTTTAAACCTACTATACCATTAGCATCAGTTAATGCACCGGACACACAAGTCGTTATTAACAACCTGCTCGCAGATACTATGTATTATGTGTGGTTGCGCAGCCGCTGTGGCAGTGCAGACACCAGTGTGTGGACGTACATAGATTCGTTTCAAACCATTTGTGCACCCTTGCCTATTTCTACGGTTGTGGAGCCATTCACAAATTTGTATGGTTCGGGCTTTGATGCATGGTTACCTCATTGCTGGGCGTATGGTACAGGCTATTTAACCGGAAATTCTCAAATCAATTATCCTCAATACGATGTGTTAAGTAGTACTGCGCCCTGGCGCAATCGCGAATGGAGAAATCAGTCAAGTAGTACCAATTTTGCTGAAATGGGACTGCTTGTTGGAGCGAGACAAAACTGGCTTATTAGCCCTTCCTATGATTTAGGAACAAGCGGCAATAAGAATTTAGAGTTTGATCTTGCCCTTACTAAAAACGGCAGTACTCAACAGGGCACTTTAGATGCAGATGATCAGTTTGCAGTTGTTATTTCTACTGACAACGGCCTCACCTGGAACAACGCTAATATTTTGCAACAGTGGGTAGCCCCTCAAACCATTTCCGGCACAGGGCAGCATGTGTCTATACCGCTTAATAGTTATTCTGGTTTTGTAAGAATCGGGTTTTATGCTGCATCTTCTTCAAGCACAAACCTAAATAATCTTTTTGTTGACAACGTACAAATCATCGGCGTTATGCCTGTAACATTGTTATCCTTCACCGGGCAAAAACAAGACAACCGCAACCTGCTGCAATGGCGCACCGCCACCGAGCAAAACAACCGTGGTTTTGAGTTGCAGAAATCGGCCAACGGCATTGATTTTAGCAGCATCGCATTTGTGCCAACCAAAGCCGCCACAGGTGGCAACAGCACAGCAGAACTGCACTATAACTATACAGATGCCAAACCATTTCCGGCGGGTAGTTATTATAGACTGAAGCAGGTGGATTTTGATGGTAAAGCAACCCTAACCAATATAGTGTTTGTGAAAGGCGAAGGTGCAACTCAACTGTCTGTTGCTTCACTTTATCCCAACCCAACCCACAATCAAATCAATATAGTATTACTGTCACCCGCTGTGCAAAAATTACAGTTGATAATTACCGACATAGCGGGTAAGATTTTGCAACTGCAGGCACTGCAACTGCAAAAGGGTGAGAATAACAAGGTGGTGAATGTAGCGGCACTGGCTAAAGGAAGTTATATTGTGAAACTGGTTTGTGCAGATGGTTGTGAGGCAGCGGTGAGCAAGTTTGTAAAAGAATAAACCTGTTATTAAATGAGACATCAACTTTTGGCTTTGGACTTTTTATTTTTGACTTGCCAGGGCAATGGCGAAGTTTGCAAATGCCAGGTAAAAACCGACCGTGAAGTGACTGTACCTGATTGTGGTCAGGGTTTTCCTAACAAAAGAAGTTTGCTTGCAAAAGGCAAAACGGCATCATCTATTTTGATTAATCAGAATAGTAGGGGTGAAATCTTAACTGCTACTCCCAATCCTTTTAATAATTTTTTGACCGTATCTTTACAGGGGGAAATTAAAAATAGCGATTCAAAAGCCAGTTATTCATTGTCAGTCGTAGATGCCGATGGCAAAACGATTTCAACGAAAAGCATAAACGGTTCAGAAAATTTATTACGTTTTAATACAACCTCTTATGCCAGCGGAATGTATCTGCTGATTTTAAAAAGCACAGACGGGTTAACCCAAGCTACTAAAGTCGTGAAAATTAAATAATCTCTATAGGGTGGTTACATGATGCAACCACCCTATTTATTTTTTTAATAAAAACCCCTTTATGAATAAATTCATATTTTTTTACCATTATATTTTTTATGCTTTATAGTTAAAAGTCAATCTATTACAGTTGCTTACAATAATTATCCGCAAATACAATTGTGGTCTCCGTATGCACCTGCAGCTGAATATAGTTACGGCCAAACCCTTTATTTAGAAAATGAAATACAAAGTAGTGGCATAATTACAGCTCTTACTTTTTATTATGATGGCAATAGCCTTATTAATTCTGATTCATTAGCTATTTACATCGGGACTACAAATATTGATCATTTTGACAGTATTAACTCCTTTAAGTTATCAATGTTTACTAAAGTATTTCAAGGAGCTTTGAGTAATTATTCAGTACCTGGTCCTGTAAAAATAATTTTAGATACTCATTTTAATTACAATGGTGTAGGCAATTTGGTGGTTGCTGTTAATGAATTAAGAGCTGGTTATGATACAAGTTTTTTTATTGGATATAACTTGTTATTTGGCAAGCATGGTAGAGCTAGTTCTTGGGCAAACACGCAGCCTTGGAATATTGCTGTTTTTGATTCGGCACCTGCATTTACATATCCACCGACTGGTGCAAACTCACTACCCAAAACAACGTTTCAAGGTCTTAGTCCATTGCCATGCCAGTCGCCAAAAAGTGTTCAGTTCAGCACCATTCTTCATAATTCAGCAAAAATGGCCTGGTCACCTCCTGCCACCGGCAATAACGCCACGGATTATGATGTTTATTTCAGCACCAGCCGCTATAAACCAATGGCTTCAACAACACCTGTGAAGGCCAATGTGGCCGATACCCAAACTGTGTTTTTGGGCCTTAATCCGGACACCTGGTATTATGCATGGGTACGCAGCCATTCTGCCACAGCCAACTGCAGCAGTGTATGGACTGTTGTAGATTCTTTCAGAACACTTTGTGCCCCTCTTACCGCTCCTACTGTTGCCGAACAGTTTAATTCGTTTACTCCTCAATGCTGGGATAGGGCTGTAGGTACACTGTCTAATCCCACCGTGTTTTTAGCTCGGGATTCGATTCACAATTATCAATTTTGGAAAAAGGCTCCTTACAGAAATCAATTAAGCAGTACTAATTTTTCAGCCGCGGCATTCATCAACAGTGATACACTCAGGCATTGGCTCATCAGTCCACCTTACGATTTAGGCAGCAGTGGTAATACCAGCCTTGAGTTTGACATTGCACTCACACAAAGCGGCACTGCTTCGCAGGGTTATCTCGGCACAGATGATCAAGTGTCGGTCGTCATTTCTACCGATGAGGGTCTTACATGGAAGAGCAGCCAGCGTTTGCAAAGCTGGTTTTATACATCATTCATTCCCGCTGCTGGTACTCATATTGCGCTGCCACTTAGCACTTATAGTGGCGTTGTGCGCATTGGTTTTTATGTCCAGTCAACTATAGACAACGGCAACATGAAAGTTTTTATAGACAATGTAAAAATCAGCCAGATTTTGCCAGTTACATTATCAGAGTTTACAGGCAAAAAAGAAGGAACGTCTAACTTGTTAAGCTGGCGCACCTACACCGAGCAAAACAACCGTGGGTTTGAGTTGCAGAAATCAGTCAACGGTATTGATTTTAGCAGCATTGCATTTGTGCCAACCAAAGCGGCTATAGGCGGCAACAGTACAGCAGAAATAAGCTATGGTTATAGTGATACAAAACCCTTTACCGGCAACAATTACTACCGTTTAAAACAGATGGACTTTGACGGCAAAGCCACCCTAAGCAATGTTGTTTTAATAAAAGGAAGCCGTGGCAATGAGTTAATGTTAACTTCTATTTATCCAAACCCTACATCTAAAACATTGCATGTAGTCATTAATGCACCTGCAAGCCAAACGGCTCAATTACTAATAGCCGACCTTGCAGGCAGGTCTGTGCAGCAGCAAACCACCATCCTGCAATCAGGCGATAACAATCTTGATGTGAATGTAGCCCCGCTTGCCAAAGGGGTTTATATCCTGAAAGTGGTTTGTAGCCCCGCCAACGGCGGGGGTTGTGAAGCTGCTGTAAGCAAGTTTGTGAAAGAGTAGAAGCGTAAACAAGGAATCTGACCATAAGAAAAAGGATATGCTTTTTTTAATTGAAAAGCATATCCTTTTTTATTTTGTCCCATTTTCCAAAACAGTTGTTTCCATTTGCAAAAAAATTTATTGACTATTATCAAGTTAGCTTTTTGGAGTTCTCCTGCCAATAAAGTTTTAGCTTCGTCAATCAACTGCCTGATTTTCGAATCAAAGCCTGGCATTGTCTTTTCTACCCCCGTTTAAAAACACATTTAGCCATCACCTTTTAAACTTATTACTAATGAAAACTTACATTTATCTTCTAAGGATTTTCGCCATTTTCATGATTTTTATTAGCGTGAACGTGACTGCACAAAACAAAACTGCTGTGCCGCAACTGGGCAAAAACACTGTGAAAGAAGTGGTGGCAGCAATGACCCTGGATGAGAAGGTGAAGCTGGTGATTGGCAACGGATTTAAGATGCCGGGCGTGAAGCCCCAAGGACCTGTTGTAGGCAGCACACAAGACAGAGTGGGTGGTGCTGCGGGGACAACCGTTGGCATTAAACGGCTGGGCATTCCCTCACTTGTGACCTCGGACGGACCGGCGGGTGTGCGGATTGATTCTATCAGGAACAATGACCACTCAAAAACTTATTATGCAACTGCATGGCCTGTTGGCACACTGCTGGCATCGTCGTGGGACACTGCGCTGGTCAAGCAGACAGGCGTGGCTTTTGGCAGTGAAGTAAAGGCTTATGGCATAGACATTTTGCTGGCTCCCGGCATGAACATTCACCGCGATCCGCTGGGGGGCAGAAACTTTGAATACTACTCCGAAGACCCGCTGGTGACGGGCTACATGGCTGCATCTATGGTGAATGGTGTGCAAAGCAATGGTGTTGGCACATCCATCAAACACTTTGCGGTCAACAACCAGGAAACCAACAGGAATACTGTGAATGCAATAGTGAGTGAAAGGGCTTTGCGGGAAATTTACCTGAAAGGTTTTGAAATAGCCGTGAAGCATTCAAACCCCTGGACGGTGATGAGTTCTTACAACCTGTTGAATGGAACTTATACCTCGGAAAGTCATGGTCTGCTCACGACCATTTTGAGAGATGAATGGAGGTTTAACGGCTTTGTAATGAGTGACTGGTTTGGCGGCAAAGATGCGGTGGCGCAAATGAAAGCGGGAAACAACCTGCTGATGCCCGGCACGGCTGCACAAACAAAAGCCATTACTGAAGCAGTGAAAGATGGTACGCTGAGTGAGAAGATTCTGGATGAAAATGTGACCGGGATACTGAACATTGTTTTGCAATCGCCTTCTTTTAAAAACTACGCATACAACGACAAGCCCAACCTGGCAGAAGATGCAGTTATTTCCCGAAGGGCGGCGACGGAAGGAATGGTGTTGCTAAAAAATAATGAACAGGCACTGCCGCTGGGCAATGGCAAAAACATTGCCTTGTTTGGCATTAACAGCTATGAACTGATAGCAGGCGGCACAGGCAGCGGCGATGTGAACAAAGCCTATACCGTGTCTCTGCAACAAGGCTTGCACAATGCAGGCTACAAGACCGATGCAGACCTGGAAGCAGCATACGCCACCTACATGGCAGCCGAAAGAATCAAACACCCTAAGAAAGGATTTTTTGAAGAATTTCAAAGCCCGACAGAACCTATTGCCGAGTATGTGATGGACAACGAATGGCTTGTAAAAAAGGCTGGTGAAAGCGACATAGCCATTGTGTCAATAGGTCGCAATGCGGGTGAAGCAAGAGATCGCAAACAGCCAAATGACTACTACCTGAACGATGCTGAGAAAACACTGATACAGGGTGTGAGTGAGGCATTTCATGCGAAGCATAAGAAAGTGATCGTGGTGCTGAATATTGGCGGGGTGGTGGATGTGATGGCATGGCGCAATGAAGCAGATGCAGTGCTGCTGGCATGGCAACCCGGGCAGGAAGGCGGCAACGCAATAGCCGACGTGCTGATTGGAAAAGTGAACCCTTCAGGAAAGCTGGCGACTTCATTTCCTGCATCGTATAATGATGTGCCTTCGGCTAAGAATTTTCCGGGAAAAGAATTTCCTGAAAGAGGCACCAAGGGCATGTTTGGCATACCGGCCATACCTGCTGAGGTGACGTACGAAGAAGACATTTATATAGGTTACAGATACTACAACACGTTTAAAGTGAAACCTGCTTATGAGTTTGGTTATGGCTTGTCTTACACCACATTCAGCTATGGTAACCTACAGCTAAGTTCACCGACATTGAACGGTAAAATAACCGCTACCATGACTGTGACCAATATAGGGAAAGTAGCCGGGAAAGAAGTAGTGCAACTGTATGTGAGCGCACCTGCTGCAAAGATGAAGAAGCCTGCTGAAGAATTGAAGGCGTTTGCCAAAACAAACCTGCTGCCACCTGGCAAATCGCAAACAGTCACGTTTACTTTAGCTGCCGCCGATCTTGCTTCTTGACACACCAACCACATCGTGGGTGGCGGAGGCGGGGATCTATACCTTAAAGGCCGGGGCATCATCAGAGAATATATTGCAGACGGCTACCTTCAGCCTTGCAAAAGACATCGTGACCGAAAAAGACAATAAAGTATTGGTGCCACAAGTGGTTATTAATACGATGAAATGATTTGAGGGTACCGCCAAAAAACCTCCGGGTTTGGAATCCTCAGAGGTTTTTTATTTTCCAAAAAAACAACCTCAACAACATGCCCGACTGGTTTTTATCAAATTTTCTTAAACAATTGTCCAAAGAACAGTACAATAACTTTGAGTTCATTTATAATCATGGTATGGAGTAGTTGAGGAACTACAATTTTGTTCATACTATCACCACTTTATGAAGATAAAATTCGACATGGCTGTCATTTTTTTTACCACCGAGTACAATGTGAATGAAGGAGACTTCGTCGTTGGCTTCCTTATCAACGACATATTTTTATTTGCGTATTGAAAAGGATACCAACGATGGCAAAAAAAACTTTTAAGCGGAAAAATAAGTTTTATTTTTTCAGCTAACAATCTTGTTATCAGTTGCATCTATACTTTGCAAGGGATAAAACCATGAATGATTGAGTTGGACTAAATCCTTAAATTGATGTCTTTTTGGAGAAAGTGCCTAAAGCAAGAGGGTAGGAATATACAGTGCATTTTCAGATGACAGTAATAACACCAGCTTTTTTAGAAGACTTTAGCCCTTCCAATCAAGCTTATTGTTTATTGCAAAAGGGGTTTTGTTCACCAACAAAGGGCTGAAGCCCTCAAAAGAAATGAATGGCTTGCTTACGGTATCCCCGCCCTAAAGGGACGGGGCAATTATCCAGGAGGAATAGGGCGACTATATTGTAAAAATTATAAATTCATGAATGATTTTTAGTTTGGCTAAATCACTGATTTATGCCTTGCGCAGCAATGTCATTAACTTAGGCTTTTGGGGACGAACAATTGTCCTTTATTCAGCTCCGGTTGTGTCACTCCTATGTAAAGGCATCCGCTGCACGCATCCGCACAGAAGTTTTTGCTGGTGTTAAT
>JAYTGA010000099.1:0-10264 GCA_043733905.1 Segetibacter sp. | reverse complement strand
AGCAAACAGAGCCGATAATGACAGGGTCATTAGACGCAAAACCCAATTTGAAAGGGGCATTGAGCCCCATTCAAATTGAGCAAACAGAGCCTCCAATTCCAGGTATATCATCCGCAAAAGTTATAGAAGGATTGAGAGAAACAGCGGTCAACGTGATTTAGGCATCAACACAAACACCTCACACTTCACACTTGACACTTGACACTTCACACCTCACACTTCACACTTCCTACTTCCCCTTCCCATACACCTCCAGCATTTTTTTCAAATCTTCCAGGGTATTTATTTCATCCGCTTTCTTATCCTTTCGCCAGCGGCTCATTCTTGGGAAGCGAAGGGCGACACCGCTTTTGTGGCGGTTGCTGGCGGCAATGCCTTCAAAAGCAATTTCAAAAACCAGTTCGGGTTTTACAGTTCTTACCGGTCCAAATTTTTCAATGGAGTTTCGTTTCACAAAGTTGTCCACTTCTGCAAATTCCTTATCGGTGAGACCACTATAAGCTCTTGTGAATGCAACAAGTTTGTCGCCGTCTCTCACGGCGAATGTGTAGGCTGTGTAGAGGTTGCTGCGCCGACCGGAACCCTTTTCCGCATATATCATGACACAGTCAATGACAAGCGGGTCAATCTTCCACTTCCACCAGTCGCCCACCTTGCGGCCAACCTGGTATATACTCTCCCTCCGTTTGATCATAAATCCTTCTGCCCCCATCTGCCGGGATGTGGTGCGCAACTCTTTCAGTTGCTCCCAATCATCAAACTCCACCACATGCGACAGGATGATTTTGTCTGTCTGCAAGGGCAACACAAGCTCTTCAAGTTTTGACCGCCTTTGGTGCAGTGGCTTGCTACGCCAGTCATCGTGGTCATATTCCAGCAGGTCGTAGGCAAAGAAGGTAATGGGTGTTTCCTGCAGGTTTTTCTTTGTAATATTCTTTCGGCCAATGCGGGTTTGCAACATGGCAAATGGCAGGGGCTTCTTGTCAACACTGGGTATGATCTCGCCATCGAGCACCGTTCCGTCGGGCAAGAAGTCTTTCAACACATTATACTCAGGAAACTTTTCAGTCACCAGTTCTTCACCGCGGCTCCACACAAACAGTTCGCCGTTACGCTTAATGATCTGCCCCCTTATGCCATCCCATTTCCACTCCACCTGCCAGTCTTTGGGATCGCCAAGTGCTGCAGGTTCGCCCTCCAAGGCGTAGGCTAAGTAAAAAGGGTAAGGCTTGGAAAAATCAGTCCCGGCGTGGTTTTCGTGAAGCAGATCGTAAAACAAAGTTGTAGAAGGATCCCAGTTGCCGCTGATTCGATGGGCGATGAGTGAGGCATCAAGACTTGAAAACTTAGCCAGGGCATTGACCATCACTTTTTGCGAAACACCAATGCGGAATGCACCTGTGATGAGCTTGTTGAAAACAAACCGCTGGCTGTAATTCATCTGCCGCCAGCTATCGAGAATAAATTGTTTTTTAATGGTCTCATCCTGCTTTTCTATCTGTTTGAAGGTGTCAATGTAATAATGCAAAGGTTTGTCCTGCTGCAGATCATTTGGCGAAGCCTCCGGCAAAAGCAAAGCAATTGTTTCTGCAAGGTCGCCAACCGTATGATAGCTTTCGCCAAACAGCCAGCCCGGCAGTCCGGCTTCCTCGACACTCCACGTTGACAGTTGCGTGGTATTGACTGCACGTTTCGGTTTTCGTCCGCTAAAAAGGGCAATGACCCACACCTTGTCTTTGTCTTCTGCTGTCGCAAAATAATTAACAAGAGCCCCCAGTTTATCTCCCGTCTTGTTGCTGGTGCCAAGAACAGTCACCAGGTCGGCAAACAAGCTGAGCCCGTTTACAGTTTCAGTAGGGTCTGGTAAAGATGTTTCTATCGGCATGTTGTAAAAGTAAAACCTTTCTTTTCGTTTGATTTGGCGTTGTTGCTATTCATTCGCGTAAGGCATTGTTCATAAAAAAACAATACCAGCAGGAAAAGGTTTTTATTTTATTTCTGCTAAAAAGAATTCTTTTTGTATGAGGAAAAGGTGGGGTTTTTAAAATAACCACAGAGAGGGGCATGAGAAATACAGCACGGAGGGATGAAAGAGGAAGACAAGTTTTCACCTTCTTCTCTCCGTGAAAAACTCCTTCTTTCTCCGTGCCTGCCCGCCAATTGGCGGGGTTAAAAAGAGCAAAACAATGGAAAACTTACTCTCACAAGATATCACAGGCACTATTGGCACAGAGAAATATGCCAGTGAAATAACCTGGCGCAACGGCACTTTCATAATGGATGAACCGAAAGAAATTGAAGGCAAAGACTCCGGCCCCGATCCGTACACAACCCTGTTGGCAGCACTTGCAGGTTGTACACTCACCACACTCCGCATGTACATTCACCGCAAACAATGGAACATTCCCGAGATTAAAATAGCCCTCAACATGAGCCAGGAGAAAGATCCGCTGAAAACCATTATCAAAAGAACCATCTCTTTTTCGCAGGAAATCAGCGATGAGTATAAAGAAAAGTTGCTGATGATTGCCGGGAAATGCCCTGTTTCAAAAATTTTGGAAAACAATATTCACATCAGTACAAGCATCTAAAGGCTGATAAACAGTTAGGCTAGTGAGAATGGCAAAACCTGACCAAAGAAGGTGTCCCGACTGCTTCAGCATTTCTTTAGTGTATTATTTATCAACTTTCATGTAGTAAGTTTTAACCGCCCTTGCGTCGGTTATATTTTTGTTTTGTAGAAGAGCAATTTATTTTTTTACAAATAGTTTTCTGATCAGAGCTATAAAAACAAAAAAGGACGAAGCTGAAAATCCTGCAAAAACAGAGTAAGCATTCAATATTAAACAAACTACAATGAAAAGTATCTCTTCGAGGCTTCAGTTCCTCGCCGTGCTAGCACAAAGCAATCCACATTTATGGGAGCTCATACACCCACATCAGCCTAAATATTCAATTGCCACCCGGGAATATATGATTGCAGGTGTTCTAAGGGACATTGCCAGGCAAATGCCAAATAAAGATTTAGCTGCAAAAGCCTTTAACATAGGCCGCCAGATGGTTGACTTTGCATCGTCTAACCTCTTGGCTGGTTGGGAAGATGGAGATGACATTTGCCCTCCCCTTCGTCATTTTCCACCTTTCCCATTTCCTGAACCGGACCCAAATCCCTGGTATAGATTTGATTTGGCTGCTCTAAATCCGCAACCTCTGCCCCCTGCTGAAATAGGGGTTGCATTGAGGGGAATTGCCGAAATGACAAGTATGAACGATTTGAAAGACGAGATAAATGGAATTGCTAAAGAAGTAAGTGCAAACCAAATGCGTTAATAATCAGAAATAAGATGATTTGGAAGAAATGAAAGCCTAGGCCGTTTGTGCCGGGCTTTTTTTTGCACAATTTAGAATGTAGCCATCGTCTTTTTCTCAACAATTCTTCTTTTCTTTATTCACTTTTTTAAAATGATCAATCGCTCTTTTGACCAAACAACAACTTAGACATCTTTACAAACAAAAGCGGCTAGACCTTTCTCCTTCACAACAACTGAAGCTGGATGACCTGTTGCTGATCCAATTCCAGCGTTTGGCATTGCCTGAAAAAATGCAAACACTTTTATCTTACTGGCCTATTGAAAAATTTCGCGAAGTCAATACTTATTTATACACCCGCTACCTGCAGTTTGCTATTCCCAACCTGCAGCTTGCCTACCCGGTTGTTGACGGCGATGGCATGAAAGCGGTTTTAACCGACGATGACACAGAGTTTGTTGAAAATATGTATGGTATTCCTGAACCTGTTGAACATGAAACAAACGTCCTTCTGCCAAAAGACATCGACTTGATTTTTGTTCCCTTACTTGCTTTTGATAATAATGGTTTTAGGGTGGGTTATGGAAAGGGTTATTACGACCGTTTTTTTCCACAATGTCGTGCCAATATATGCAAAGTCGGATTTTCTTACTTTCACCCTGTTGATAAAATAGACGATACACATCATTATGACGTATCTTTAAACTATTGTATTACCCCCGAACGGATCTATGAATTTTAATTTTTACCTGCTCAAGTCTTTCAGAATATTATTGTTTCCTTTTTCTCTGCTGTACGGAATTATAGTTATTGTCCGAAATTATTTGTTTGATAAAAACATCCTGAAATCTTACGCTTTTAACTTGCCTGTCATCAACGTAGGCAACCTTTCTGTTGGTGGCACTGGCAAATCGCCGATGGTTGAATACCTGATTATGCTATTAAAACCTGCATACAAAGTAGCAACACTTAGTCGTGGCTACAAACGGAAAACAAAAGGATATGCCCTGGCAAATGCAGACACAACGGCCCTGGAAATTGGTGATGAACCGATGCAGTTTCACATCAAATTTCCCGAAATAGCAGTGGCAGTTGGTGAAGAAAGAATTGTAGCCGTGCCGCAGTTGCTTCACGACCGGCCAGACACCGATGTTATTATCCTTGACGATTCATTCCAGCACCGCAGCATCAGGCCGGGCTTCAATATTTTGCTCACTTCTTACGACGATTTGTTTACCCGTGATTTCTTTTTGCCCACCGGCGATCTCAGGGACCAGCGGTCTTCTTACAAAAGAGCCAATATAATAGTAGTTACAAAATGCCCTTCGGAAATGAATACCGACGAACGGTTAAAGATCATTAAAGAAATAGCACCTCGTCCCCGGCAGCATGTGTTATTCACAAGCATAGAGTATGGAACTCCCTACCACATCATTACAGGTAACCTTAAGTATATTACAACGCAGCAGGAATTGTTGCTTGTTTGCGGCATTGCTAATCCTGTTCCGCTAAAAAATTATTTGGCACAAAATGCCAAAACCTATTTTCAGCAATCTTATTCAGATCATCACATTTTCACCATTGACGATCTCAAAAACATACAACTGAAATTTGAGGAAATAACCGCCTCAGAAAAAATGATCATCACTACTGAAAAGGATGCAACACGGCTATTAAAATTTAAAGATGAACTGATGGATATGCCTGTCTATGTGTTGCCGGTGAAGCATAGGTTTCTTTTTGGCGGAGGAACGCATTTTGATACATTGATTCATCAATTCATTCACAGTTTTTCAAAAGAAAAAAATGAGCAAAAAACATAAACCCGAAAGAGCAAAAAAGCAGGATTTCGACACAGTAAAAGGCAACCTGGAAATAACCCGAAGCGGCATTGGATATGTCGTGGTAAAAGAGGAGAATGGAGATGTGTTGGTTCGTCCAAATGATTTCAACACTGCACTGAATGGCGATACGGTGCGGGTGAAAGTGACTAAAGAAAACGGCAGAACGGGCAGGAAAGAAGGCCGCATAACCGAAGTCGTTTCACGAAAGCAAAGTGAATTTATCGGCCATGTGCAGGTGAGCAGCAACTTTGCTTTTTTCATAGCCGATGGCGACAGGGCAATGCCAGACTTATACATTGCCGCCGACAAACTGAATGGCGCAGTGGACAAGCAAAGAGTACTGGCACGCATTACCAGGTGGGACTCTGCCAATAAAAAGCCGGAAGGCGAAGTTGTGCAGGTGCTGCTTGCCGAGCAGGAAAGTGACATTGCCATGAAGGGAATTTTGATTGAAAACGGCTTCCCGCTTGTCTTTGACGATGATGTGATGGAAGAAGCATTAAGACTGCCTGATGTCATTTCTTCTGCCGACATAAAGAAACGAAGGGACATGCGGGACATCCTCACCTTTACAATAGATCCCGTAGATGCCAAAGATTTTGACGATGCCATTTCCATTAAAAAACTGAAAGATGATTTGTATGAAATAGGTGTGCATATTGCCGATGTCAGCCACTATGTTACCCCTGGTTCTGTCCTGGATGATGATGCATACAAAAGAGCCACTTCGGTTTATCTGCCTGACCGTGTCAATCCTATGTTGCCGGAAAGAATTTCCAATGAACTCTGTTCACTCAGACCAAATGAAGACAAGCTGACCTTCTCCGCCATTTTCGAGATTAACCTGAAAGGAAATGTCAAAAGCTTCTGGCTCGGAAAGACAGTTATACACAGTGATCGTCGCTTTACTTACGAGGATGTGCAACAGATCATTGAAACAAAAGAGGGAGACCACCTTAATGAAATTTTATTGCTCAACAACCTGGCGCAAAACTTCAGAGCAGATCGTTTTAAAAAAGGTGCCATTAATTTTTCCTCTACCGAAGTCAGGTTTAAGCTGGATGAAAAAGGAAAACCAATCGGCATTGTTGTCAAAGAAAGCAAAGAAGCGCACCAGTTGATAGAAGAGTTTATGCTGTTGGCTAATAAGACGGTTGCAGAGTACGTTAGCAAGCAGAAAATTAACAAAAATGAAGTGCCATTTCCCTACCGGATTCACGATGTGCCTGATGAACAAAAGCTGACACCTTTTATCGCTTTTGCTACCCGCTACGGACACCACTTTGACACTTCTACTCCACAGAAAATAGCAGCCAGTTTTAATAGCATGTTACAAGATGTGAAGGGAAAACCGGAGCAACATGTGCTGGAGCAATTGGGCATTCGCACTATGAGCAAAGCCGTTTATTCTCCTGCAAATATTGGTCATTACGGATTGGCATTTGACTTTTATTGCCACTTCACTTCACCCATACGCCGCTATCCTGATGTGCTGGTGCATCGTGTGCTGGAAAGCTGCCTGGAAGGCGCACCCATTTTTGACAAAAAAATGGAAGAGAAATGCAAGCACAGCAGCGAGATGGAACGAAGTGCTATGGACAGCGAACGGGCCGGAAATAAGTATAAGCAAGTTGAATTTTTAAAAGACCATCTTGGTGAGGAGTTCCTGGGCGTTATTAGCGGAGTATCAAGTTTTGGTTTCTGGGTGGAAACGGTGGAGCATAAATGCGAAGGTCTTGTCAGCATCAACAACCTGGCCGACTACGACGATTTCCGCCATGTAGAATCCGACTACAGCCTCATAGGCAGGCGCAGCGGCCGCAAGTTCAGAATGGGGGACAAGGTGCAAATAAAAGTGGTAGCAGCCAACCTAACCAAACGTCAACTGGATTTTGAATGGGTACTGACTTCATCGGATAACAACAATTCAGAATCATCTACTGAAGAAAAAAGAAGACCCCAAAAACCAAAAGGAAAAGAACAGAAAAAAAGACGGTGATGCAATATTCAAAGTTGTTAGCTTAATAAAAGTAAAACTTCGTTAGGAGTTGAATATTTACGTTCATGGAATGTGAAAACAAGTGTGCTAAACCAAAACCATTTTAACCCAAAGTAAACATCTGTTTTTCAGTACCCGGTTATTGTGGTACTATATTTGATTTTCCTTACAAAATTTTAAAAATGAAAAAATTATTTTTTCTCACTCTTGTTTCTATAAATGTATGCAACATACATGCACAAGGTTTTAAAGGCTTAATGAAAAAAGTGACCGGAGACAGTTCTGGTTCTTCTGTTTCAAAGCTGTTAGGCGGTTCCGGTAATAAAGATGGTTTAACAACCAACACTATTGCAAGTGGATTGAAAGAAGCGTTGGAAGTTGGCACAAAAAAGGGTGCTGAAAAATTATCCTCTGCCGATGGATTTTTTAAAGATGCTGCCATCAAAATCCTGATGCCCGACGAAGCCAAAAAAGTAGAAGATAAACTGCGTGCAATTGGTCTTGGAGGACAGGTGGATAATGCCATATTGAGCATGAACCGTGCTGCGGAAGATGCCAGTAAAAGTGCAGCTCCGATATTTGTAAATGCTATTAAGCAAATGAGCATTCAGGATGCCGCCGGCATATTGAAAGGCGGCGATTTTGCAGCAACCGATTATCTTAAAAACAAAACAACATCTAACCTGACAGAAGCTTTCAGACCTGTGATTGAGCAATCGCTGGCAAAGGTGGATGCGACCAAATACTGGAACACTTTGTTTTCAAATTATAACAGGTTCAGCCTCCAAAAAATTAATCCTGATCTGTCTGCTTATGTTACAGAGAAAGCACTTGCGGGAATATTTCACGAAGTGGCTTTGCAAGAGCAAAAAATAAGAAAAGACCCTGCTGCACAAACTACCGCTTTGTTAAAACAAGTTTTTGGTAAATAAATAATTAATCCAAAAAGCAAGTCGTATTCGGCTTGCTTTTTTAAAAATAGCCACATGAAAAGAACAATACTTATCTCCGCCTTCATCGTCATGGGATTTGCAAGTTGCGACACAGCAAGTCAAATACTCAGCAGTGTTGGCAGCACCTATGCAAACGGAGGTTTGACCAATGCCGACATTGTAGAAGGATTGAAACAGGCACTCACAGTCGGCACACAAAATGGAACCAGTCGGTTGTCATCAGTAGATGGTTTTTTTAAAGATGCTGCAGTCAAAATATTAATACCTGATGATGCCAAAAAAGTGGAAAGCACTTTGCGAAATCTCGGCATGGGTGGCCTTGTTGACAAAGCCGTTCTCAGCATGAACCGTGCAGCAGAAGATGCTGCAAAAGGTGCCGGAAACATTTTCATCTCTGCCGTAAAACAAATGACAATCACCGATGCAGTCAACATTTTAAAAGGAGGCAATTTTGCTGCAACTGACTATTTTAAAAGTAAGACAACAGCTGCCCTCACTGCATCGTTCAAACCTGTTATTGACAAGGCTTTGCAAAATGTAAATGCCACCAAATATTGGGGCGATGTCACAAAAGTTTATAACCAGTTTTCTTCCACAAAAGTGAACACGGACTTAAGTGCCTATGTGACCCAAAAAGCAATGGATGGAATCTTTTACCAGGTGGGGTTGGAAGAACAAAAAATAAGAAAAGACCCTGTTGCCCGAACTACTGAAATTCTTAAAAAAGTATTTGGCAGTGCGACTGCACAAGGCAATTAAAACCAAGCATTTTTTCAAAGATTTTCATTCATAAGCCGTTCGTTCATAACTTGCTTTTCTTAGAGCATCTCATTATGAACGAACGGCTTCTTCAATTTATCTGGCAGTTCCAATACTTTAACAAGTCGTCACTTTTCACTGACAATGAAGAGGCGTTGACAATTGTGCATCCCGGCAAATACAACACAGACCAGGGACCGGACTTTTTGGACGGAAAAATAATCATCGGAAATACAACCTGGGCGGGTAATATTGAGCTTCACTTAAAATCGTCGGACTGGAATCGTCACAGGCACAGCAGCGATGCAAATTATGCGAACGTAATTCTTCATGTAGTATGGGAACACGATGCTGAAATATGCCACAGCAATGGCTCACAGCTTCCTGTGCTGGTCATGCAGCCGATAGTCGCCAACCTCTTACTCGACAGGTTTAGAGAAATGATGAGCAGGCAATCTTTTGTGCCTTGCGAAACATTTTTGCCCGCACTGAATGACATGAAATGGATGGCATGGAAAGAAAGGATGGCCATTGAAAGATTGCAACGCAAATCGCAGGTGGTCGTGCAATTTTTAAAAGAAAATAACAACAATTGGGAAGAAACATTCTGGTGGATGCTTGCCCGCAATTTCGGCATTAAAACAAACGCAGACATTTTTGAAACAATCGCAAGAAGCATTCCCCTGAATGTGCTTGCAAAACACAAAAATCAAATCCACCAGCTTGAAGGAATTTTGCTGGGGCAGGCCGGTTTGCTGAAGCCTGATTTTGAAGAAGATTATCCAACGGTTTTGAAGAAAGAATATCTTTTTTACCAAAAGAAATACCAACTGCAGCAGCCCAATCTAAAACCTTTTTTTCTACGTATGCGACCCGCCAATTTCCCCACGGTCAGGCTGGCGCAGCTTGCCATGTTGGTTCATCATTCTTCTCATTTATTTTCCAAAATAAAAGAAGCAAACAATGTGGAAGACATCCTGAAACTGCTAAACGTGACAGCTAATGATTACTGGCACTATCATTATCGTTTAGATGATGCCGCAGATTATCATCCCAAACAACTTGGGCAGCAAATGACAGAGAATATTGTGATCAATACAGTTGTTCCCATCCTGTTTGCTTATGGAAGTTTTCACAAAGAAGACCTGATAAAAGAAAAGGCTTTGCGGTATCTTGAATTGCTTTTACCTGAGAAAAATATTATTACCAAACAATGGAAAAACTTTGGCGTCACTAATAAAAATGCACTCGACAGCCAGGCATTGATAGAACTGAAGAACAACTATTGCGACACCCGCCGGTGCCTTGAATGCGCTGTGGGCAATGCAGTTTTGAAATTCAATATTTATTAGTTTATACCAGTTCTTTTTTAGATAGTATTCAAAGCCTGAAAGCACTGG